>JANLHY010000363.1 GCA_024653795.1 Candidatus Brocadiaceae bacterium
TCTTGGGATATGTGTATCCTGTCGAAATACACCGGAAGATTGGATATCTTTTGCCCATGAAGAGTGGGAAGAAGGCATCTGCGTGGATTGTGCATCACCATGCGGTCTTAAACGATAATGACTTTAATACATAAGTACATACAAAAGATTGGACAGGGTGACAAAGTATGATTTCAAGGCGTATGTTCATACAGGGTGCGTGTGGATCCGTGCTCGGTGTTATGTCTGTTGGAAGTTATAGCTACCTTTTAGAACCCCGATGGATTGAATTAAAAAGCATCATTATAAAGATACATGCCCTCCCAAAGCAATTCGAGGGAATGACGATAGCACAGCTTTCAGACATCCATCATTGCAAATATGTTCCCAGAGAATTTGTCCGAAGGTGTGTTCGGAAGGTTAATGCGCTATCTCCCGACATTATTGCATTAACAGGAGACTATATTTATGGTTCTAAAGAATTCATCTCTCCTGTTGCAGAAGAATTGTCGGAACTAAAGGCAAAAGAAGGCGTCTTCGCTGTATTGGGTAACCACGATTGTAAAGATATTACTGCCGATATATTATCGAAAAAAGGCATCTGTGTATTGATTAATAAGCATATCCCACTTTACCGGAAGAAGGATTATCTCTTCATTGCAGGGGTAGACGATTTGTGGGCAGGCAAATTGGATTTAGAAACAACCCTGAAAGGCACAGATGATAAACCAAAAATTTTATTATCCCACAATCCAGACGCTATCGAGAGGATTAAATATACCGGTGTTGATTTTGTGATGGCAGGCCATACCCACGGCGGGCAGGTATGTTTGCCTCTTTATGGACCTCCCGTTGTATACTCTAAATTTGGCGCCCGCTATGCTTCAGGTTTGTTTCATGAGGAAAAAACCATTATGTATGTAAATAAGGGTATTGGAGTTTCCAATTTTCCGGTAAGGTTCTTTGCACGGCCAGAAATTACGTTATTTACCTTACAAAACAGCTTGCAATCCGTCTAATTCATATCCAAAGATAACCTGTAATTCATTGGTTATTTCTTTTAAATAAAGTACGTAAGAAAAGAATCATAACCACAAACGCTAGGGTAAACCCATTTGCAAGCGCAATAATGGGGTCTTTTAAATGGACACCGTAAGCTAACCATAGACTACAGCCCACCAGTAAAAGACTCAACATTACCGGTGAAACGTCTTTTAATTCCCTCGTTTTTATCCCTTGTATGATTTGCGGTATAAACCCTACTGTTGTACAAATTGCGGCAATTGTTCCCATTATAGACCACAGCATAACTCTTCCCTCAGAGATTTTCCTTCTGCCCAGTTTGATTTAGTTGAACCCAACATACTAACATGATAGCATAGTATCACATATTTTTGAAAATTTCATTTTTTAATTTAAAATAAAAATTGTCCGTGTGTGTCTGTGTGTCTGTGTGTCTGTGTGTCTGTCTGTGTGTCTGTGAAAATCCGTGTCCTTTTGAAACATTGAATGAAAGAATAATAGATGGCGTCCTGGGAAATTATTTTATTTGCGATTTCACTCATGATAATGTTTGTGGGAATGGCGGGCATTATTGTTCCGATAATACCCAGTATCCCGGTTATCTGGCTTGGGGTATTTCTCTATGCCATATTTACCCACTTTGAAAAGATCACGTGGATGGTGTTGTTGATATTTGCCCTGCTCACCATTTTTTCCATCGTGCTTGAAAATCTCGGAAATGTATACGGGGCTAAAAAGTTTGGCGCCACGAGATGGGGAATTATAGGTTCGGTAATTGGCACAGGTGTTGGATTTTATCTGGGCGGTCCTGTAGGTTTGATATTAGGCACTGTCGTAGGCACGGTAATCTTTGAACTCATCGGTGGAAAGGGTTACAAGGGTGCATTGAAATCAGGCCTCGGCAATTTTGTGGGTTTTCTGGGAGGTTCGGTAGTAAAAGTAGTTATCGGGTTAACGATGATTTCTCTTTTTATCTGGAAGGTATTTATGTAATTGAGAATCGAGAAATAAAAATAGTTAAATTTAATTTCTCAACTGCCTTTGCAACGGCGTGTCTGTCACGGCAAAGGCACCTTTATCAACATTCTTTCCATCGGCAAAGATGAGGTAACTGTACTTTCCATAATGTGGAAGCTTGAATCCTACATTTTTAATCGTATCCGAACTGAGACCTAAAAATAAGGCTATGCCTTTCTCCATGTTTTTAGGGTTTCTGGATGTTACGAGAAGGGCGTTACCTGTATCACAATATGTAGCTTTATTAACCATAAACGAGCCTTCATCAATTGTGAAATTTTCGGGTAAATTATCGACAAATAATTTCGCAATCTTGTTCTCTGCCAGTCCGCCCAGAATGATCAGGCTTTTTCGTGTCATTTCTGTTTCCGTAACCTCGGTATCGGCCTTTATGACCCCACCTTTTTCTCCTAAAAGTTCTGCTAGTTCTTTGTAGGCTGCCTGTAAAGCACCTTCGCCGCCAGTCGGGTACACGATGACTTTATCAGAATCACCCAATACCAAATCTATCGTAGGCGGAATTTCATCTCTATGCAGACGTCTAAACACATTGCATTGAGGGTCTATGGCAATATGTATTGGTTGTGATTCAGTCTGCAAGATAACAGTGCCCGACAATTCTTTTAATTCTGTTACTGTGGAAAAATTTCCTCCGTCCAGCTCCATTTTGATTGGTACAAAAAGACGATATGGTTTTCCTTTCCCCAATAATGTTTGAGGACAAGTTTGGATAATTTCAATTCTTGTCAACCAACCGTCGTTGGCTTTCATAACTTCTGTTTTACCCAGTTCGATAAAGGGCGCGCCAGCCTGGTTAATCCACTGTTCAAAGAACCAGGATAAGTCCATCTTGCAGGTATCTTCAAATATGTGCTGGATATCTTTCCAACTAGCCTGTTGCCAGATTTTATCTTTGTAAAACCTCCTGAGTGACTGATAAAACAGGTCATCTCCGGCCATTTGCCTTAGCATGTGGAATACCATCGCCGTCTTTCCATATCCAATGGCCTGAGTTGCCCGATCTCTTCTGCCGACAAATCTTTTTAAAGGCAGGTCGTTTTGCTCAGTTACGTAATTGGTATATTTTCTGCAAATATCCTTGCGGTAATCATCGGCCGATGTGCTATCCTTGAGCTCTTTATAATAATAATCTGCCATGTAAGCAGTCAGTCCTTCACACCAGTTTCCCTGGGATTCATCCACAAAGACCGAGTTGCCCCACCAGTTGTGTAAAATCTCGTGACCTAATGAAGTGTCTACAATAAAGGGTAATTTTACAACGGTGCTTCCCAATAGGGTAAAAGAAGGCATGCCATACCCCGTCTGGAAAAAATTTTCGACAATGGTGAACTTTCCGTATGGATAATTTCCCAGGAGCTTCTGGTACATATCCAGATAGCGTTTTGTGGCATTTATGTACGTTTCTGCCAGACCCTGTTCCTCAGGGAAAAAATAGGCGTAAATATCAATTCCGTTATGCTGCACGTTTGTTACTTTGTACTTTCCGGCTACCAGATGGCAATCCTCGGATACGTTTTTTTCTTCCCACGTTGTATATGTTTTATTATCAACTGATTTTTTATTTACAAGAATACCTTGTGTAACCGCTTCATATCCAGCAGGTGTAATAACAGTCACCGTAAAAGTTGCCAGTGCATTCGGTATATCCGGATACCACGCGCATGCAGGGCTCAGGTAAACCCCTTCTTCGCCAATAACACCCGTTGTTTCGCCAACGTCCTCCTTCTTTTGCGAAATGGGCTTTTCAAAAAGACATCCTTCGTATGCAATATCTAAAATTATGCTTTCGGATTGCCTCAAATCTGATGGAATTGTAATCTCTAAACGCTGTCTATCTCCATTCGATGTAGTCTTAAAATCTAGCTTCCTGGTTGGGATGCTAACTGATAAAACTTGAAATGACTTATTAATAAAAAATGAAACTTTTTCAGCATTCGTGCATGGTAGAAGTACATGGTCTACTGCCTTTAGCCTGTGTTCTTTCAAAAACAGTTCAATCTCAATATTGTGGTTCACAATATTGCTTTTACTAACATCATTGGCATGTATGCTAGATGCAATTGTAATTGCTAAAATACCTAATAAAGGCAGAATATACAATGTTGACCTCATAGTGCTTTTTAACTGGCAATACGATTTCACCCCAGCATTTATTGCAAATACGATCAACTTTATCGCCGAATGGATTCCAAGCAAGCCACTCCATGTGTGGCAGACATTTAAGACACTCAAGACATAAAGTTCTAATACAGAATTGACATCGAGGTTGATAAATATTATCGTCTGCAATACGCTCTTTGGGAGGGCCAAGACCGCCCCATTTACTGTATTGCCCATTCGCTATCGATACTCCTTCAGAATATATACCAATTGGTTTATTACAATGGAATACCATAAATAATTTCCCATTTTAATAATGCTCCTTAATCGCTATTCATTACGTTTTATCGGTAATTTACTTAACAAGACACTCCACAATGGCTCAGATTTTACTTTTTTTAAATAAATCCATGAGTTTTCCAGTCGCTGAGCCTTTTACCAGCGAGGAAATGGCAGCGCCCAGGGGGTTGGAAATTGTGAAGCCGGCGATTGCCGCTGTTGCAATAACACCGCCAATACCCATCAAGCTAAGCATCTTTTTCATTTTCCTGCTGTCCACGGCAATCTCCTTGTTTTCCAATAGCTGCTTAAGCGCAACAAGCTGTTCTTCCTGGGTATCATCAGGCTCCGCAAGCCCGCTTTCCCACCTGCTCACTGTTGAAAAGCTAATTCCCAATGCCTTTGCAAACTCGGACTGGGTTGCCCCCAGCTTTTCACGGAGTTCCTTAATTTCTTTTGAATCTATCATGTCATTTCTCTTTCACTAAATTTAAAATGTATTCATTGTGAAACTTGGGGAAGTATATCACAAATTAAATATCATGCAATACAAATAATTTGCATGTGCAAATTATCAGAATATTTATGCAAGAAAATAATGTTGTGTGTAGTTTGGAAATCAGATTTGGAAATATATTCCAATCAAGCGACCCACCCCTACCCCCCTCTCATGAGTGGAATAATGGGTGCTATGATAAACAGAACTCTATTTATCCCCCCACCTGGTGCATAACCACATGCCCTTTACCGGAGTGTACAGAAGGTTTCAGATTCGCCGCACGGACAAATGCATCGGTAAGTATTTCTTCGGTTGGGTTATTTCTCAGAATGGCCTTCAAATCTACTTCACCCCCTGACAACAGGCAGGAACGCAATTTCCCATCAGAAGTTAAACGGAGACGATTACAGGTGCCGCAAAAGGGTTGGCTTACAGCAGACACAAACCCCAATGTCCCCATAGCTCCTTTGATTTTATAAAGCTTTGCAGCGCCGCTGCCGAGCATAGGAGGAGGTAGCGCTATGAGTTCATTATTTCTCTCGATGCTGTCGATAATATCGGACATCGGAATAAACTTATCCTCAGAGGCGAGGCTTTCCTTGTTCATCGCCATATATTCAATAAAACGCACTTCAAGGTCTCGTTCCAGGGTAAGTCTTGCAAACCCTTCAAATTCATCATCATTAATCCCCTTCATGGCAACCACATTGATCTTCGTATTTTTAAATCCCAATTGAAGGGCTTCTTCGATCCCATCCAGGACGTCTCGCAGCTTCCCACCCCTTGTGATCCTTTCAAACTTTGACTCTTCCAGGCTATCGAGGCTTATGTTTAATCTGAACAACCCAGTTTCTTTCAACAGCTTTGCGTAGTTTTTCAGATAAATGCCGTTCGTCGTTATTGCCAGGTCTTCTATACCCTGGATTTTTCCCAGCATACACAACAGGTTTTCGATGCTTCTTCGAACAAGGGGTTCTCCTCCTGTCAGGCGAAAACTTTTAATTCCCAACTTAACCGCATGACGCACAACGGTTGCAATCTCCTCGTACGTGAGAATATCCTTATGTTCCGAGAGATCCAGCCCATTCTCCGGCCTGCAATAAATACATCGAAGATTACAGAGTTCGGTTACGGATATTCTTAGACGGTTTATCCTTCTAAAATATTTATCTATAATAGTCATGACATTATAATATTAGAATTTGTTTCGGATTTCGATATTCGGATTTAGGCCATTCAGCGCCGAGTAACTCTTTTTGGTTGCGGTGTAGCTGCGCTATATATTTTCCGTGTTATAACTCGTTTTGGGTATGATTTGGTATTCCTTCATCTTTCGCCACAAGGTTGTGGTAGAAATGCCCAAATTGCTTGCGGCTTGCTTGCGATTCCCCGCATACTTTCGCAGGGATTCGATAATCGTCTTTCTCTCCTGCTGAGCCAGGGCAGCCCGAATTCCCCCTGTTTCTGACATAATATCCATAATATCTGCTGGCAGTGGGCTCTGTAACGCCAGATCGGCAGCGGTAATTTTCTCACCCCTGACCAGAGTAACTGCCCTCTCGATTACATTTTCCAATTCCCTGACATTTCCCGGCCATGGATAGTTCTGGAGTAACGATGATGCATCACCTGATATCTCCGGTGGTTTCTTTCCAAGCTTGTTCGAGTATACATTCACAAAATAGTTGGTTAAAACAGGAATATCTTCTTTTCTTTCCATCAGAGGCGGCAGGTGAATCCTAATAACATTAATCCGATAAAACAAGTCTTTTCTAAACGTTCCATTTTTCGTGGCCACATCAAGGTCTTTATTTGTCGCTACAATTACCCTGACGTCGAGATTGATCGGTTTATTGTCTCCAACCCTTCGTATCTCGCCGTTCTGCAAAAACCGAAGCAGTTTGACCTGGCTCGAAAGCGATACCTCGCCGATCTCATCCAAAAATAAGGTGCCCCCCTGTGCTTCTAAAAAGATACCTTTTTTATCTTTCACCGCCCCCGTAAACGAACCCATAACGTGTCCAAACAATTCGCTCTCCTGCAAATTTTCGGGTAACGCACCACAATTCACCACAACAAACGGCTTATCACTCCTGCGGCTATTATCATGGATGGCACGCGCAACCAATTCCTTTCCCGTCCCGCTCTCTCCTGTAATCAGAACTATACTTTCACTATTTGTCAATTCCATGAGAACGTTCAAGACCCGCATCATCATAGGAGAATTGCCAATAACACCTTCATACTTGTACTTTTCTTTAATCTCTTTTTG
>JANLHY010000365.1 GCA_024653795.1 Candidatus Brocadiaceae bacterium
GCTATTATTGCTAAAATTATAACAACGACAATGGCCTTGCGATAAATTTGAAAATGCCTGACTTTTGGTTTAAAATCCTTGTCCATGTCCATATAGTAATAATACCTTTGCGCACTTTGCGCCTTTGCGGTGAACTATTACAAAAATCTTTATCTTTGATATATGAGTTTTGAATTATAAAAACATGTTTCCGTAAGGTCAATAGAAAATTAAAAAACATGCTTAATTAAATCGTAACAGTTCACCGGAGGAAAAAATTTGACAAGATAACAGGAAAGACATGATATAAATTAAATTAATTTCTGACAGGATTAACAGGATAATCAGGATGAAATAAGGCAGCTTTTATCTTGTTAATCCTGTATATCCTGTCTAAGGTAGCTGAATTATTACAAAATAATTTTATGGAAAAACTCGGATTGATAGCTGGAAACGGCCGATTCCCGATATTGTTTGCCAAAGGGGCGCGGGATAACAAAGTCCCTGTCATTGCTGTTGGAATTTTCAATGAGACATCGCCGGAAATTGAACAATACGTAGATAAACTTTATTGGATAGGTGTTGCTCAAATTGGCAAACTCATTAAAATATTTAAGGACGAACATATCACAAAGGCGGTTATGGCTGGCGGACTCACGAAAACCAACATGTTCTCTTCCTGGAGAAACCTCCGATTCCTGCCAGACTTAAGGACAATCAACCTCTGGTACAGAAACGTTAAAAAAAGGGACGACCACTCCTTGTTGGGAGCAGTTGCCGACGAATTATTAAAGGACGGTATTGAGTTGCAAAACTCTACTCTCTACGTACCGCAACTCCTTGCCCAAAAGGGTATTTTGACGAAAAGACAGCCATCAGAAAAGGAAATGGAAGACATCCAGTTTGGATGGCCTATTGCCAAGGAAATCGCAAGGCTTGGCATCGGGCAATGCATTGTCATAAAAGAGAAGGTGATTGTCGCCGTGGAAGCACTCGAAGGTACTGACGAAGCCATACGCCGTGGCGGAAATCTTGGGAAAGGGGATATCGTGGTAATTAAGGTCAGTAAACATGATTTTGACCCACGATTTGATATTCCTAGTGTGGGATTGGAGACCATTAAAACATTAAAAGAATCTTCGGCATCCGTCCTTGCACTTGAGGCTGGAAAAACGCTCATTCTTGATCTTGAAGAAACCATTAAGGCCGCCGATAATGCACATATTTCTATTATTGGAATGTAATTTAAGGAATTCCAATCTTGTATGATTCCCCTCTAAAAAGAGGGGATAAAGGGGTGTGTAAGTTTGCCGTAACACACCCCCAGCCCCTCTTTTTAGAGGGGAGCTTAAAAGTCGCTGCCTTTTGCTGGTTCAATCGTCCTCGATTGAACCGAAATGTTTCGGTTCAGGCTGCAAGCCCTGAACCAGCGGAGTATATAAAAAACTCTTTCAGCTTGCGTTAGAAGTACATGAATTAACAATGACTTTTCCTAAATTTGAATATATTTATCAACAGATATGAAGAATGTTCAAAAATGCTATACGGATTAGAACAATCATTATCAAGAACACAAGAAGAGGGAACCGTTTCTTCCAACTTTAATCTTTCAACTCACAACTTACAACATATAATAGTACGTTTATACAAAACTGACAATCACTTGAAACAGTATCAATTATTCTAGGCAACACTAACTCATCATGCAGCAAACAATAATCAGCCTTATAGGAGCAACCTTCTTTATTGCCCTGACCCATGCCGTAATGCCAAATCACTGGATGCCATTTGCAC
>JANLHY010000386.1 GCA_024653795.1 Candidatus Brocadiaceae bacterium
ATGCAAACAGGTATGTATCCACATAATAACGCGGGGTAGAGCAGTCTGGTAGCTCGTCGGGCTCATAACCCGGAGGCCGTGGGTTCAAATCCCACCCCCGCTACCAACCTTAAAACAATCTCCTATTTTTACATTCCATCGGTTGATTTGCAAAATATCGGCGTTAACCGAAGTGTATGGTTTTAATAACCCTTAACCTTAGAAAGGAGAGATGATATGCAGCATGAACATCATGGCCTCATTCTTGAATTTCCTGAGTATCGCGAAGAAATTCATAATCTTAAGATGACCAACGAGCACTTTCGGGAGATTTTTGATGTATATCATAAAATCGATAAAGAGGTTTATCGGGTAGAAAACAATATAGAACCCAGGTCAGATGGGGCATTGGAAGAGATTAAGAAGCGGAGGCTTGCACTAAAGGACGAGCTTTTCCGAATACTAAGGCAGAGCAAACCATAGACAAATGATAAAAATATTGCTCAGGTACTAAAAAATAAAGGGACAAGAAAGATTGCAGTTTTCGGTTATGTAAGAGGTGAAGAAATGAAGTCAATTTTCGGAAGAAGTTGTAGGGTGGATTAAGTGTAAGCGAATCCACCATAATAATAAAAAGGTTTAGTCATGAGTGAATACCGCAGGCTTTATCGGCAACAGGGGTGGTATTTCTTTACGGTTGTAACATACAACCGGGAAAAGATACTCATTCAACCTGATAATCTTAAGCGGCTAAGGCTTTCATTTCACCATGTGATGACGAAATATCCCTTTATTATGGATGCTGTGGTCATTCTACCCGATCACATTCACTGCATCTGGCGCTTACCTCCTGACGATGACGATTTTTCAACGCGCTGGAAGCTGATCAAACGGTATTTCTCAATTGGTATGAATGCCCCATTAACCAGCAGGGCAGAAAAGAAGGTATGGCAAAGAAGGTTTTGGGAACACCTGTTGAGAAATGAAAAAGATTGTCAAGTACATATGGATTACATCCATTACAACCCTGTCAAACATGGTTATGTTCAAAGTCCGTACGACTGGCCTTCCGGATCATTTCGGCGTGCCGTAAAGCAGGGATCATATCCGGCAGATTGGGGAGCAAAGGAGCCTTCAAATATTAGTGGAATGAATTTGGAATAGAATTACATTTTTGTTGGTGGATTCGCTCCGCTTAATCCACCCTACTCTTTTGACCGATTTTATAAAACAAAATATATCCGACATGGGAAGCCTCCAGACCCATGAAAGACATTTGAAATCTTTAAATTGCACAGATTCCTCAGACAAAAATTATTGTTTAAAGACAAAGAAATATCTGTGTAATCAGTTTTGTAGGGTGGATTAAGCGTGAGCGAATCCACCTTTTATCTATGACAGAGGGGAAAAAGATGCAAGAGGGTTTATCACATTGTGTCTGTCCCTTTTTTATATACCCTTAAAAGATTCGTAGAACCGGCCTGCCTTACAGGAACACCGCCTGTAATGGCAACTGTTTCATCATCTGTGATATAGCCCGCCTTTTTTGCAGCCTCAATGCCTTTTTTCATCATATCATCGGTATTTTGTATATCTTCTATGAGAACAGGGATTACTCCCCACACCAGCGCAAGTCTCCTGTATGTGTGCAAGGACGGCGTAACCGCCAGGATTTGTTGTTGAGGGCGATATTTAGAAATGTGGCGTGCAGTGCCTCCTGTCTGAGTGCAGGTAACAATGGACTTAATTTTCAGGTTATTTGCCACCTGACATGTGGCAATGCTTATCGCATCAGGAATTGTAAGGAGGCCGTCTGATATGCGCATAGTTCCGTAAATATTTTTCAGTTTCAAACCGGGATCTATTTCTCCGGCGATTTTCGAGAGCATAAGCACAGATTCTACCGGATACTGTCCCTTCGCTGTTTCTTCTGAAAGCATTACTGCATCGCTCCCATCAAATATTGCATTGGCAACATCTGTTACCTCCGCCCTGGTTGGCCTGTAGCTATCTACCATAGAACGCAGCATCTGTGTGGCGGTAATTACGGGGCGGCAATATTGATTCGCAAGGGAAATTATCCTCTTCTGGACGGATGGAATTTGTTCCAACGGTATTTCTACACCTAAATCTCCCCTTGCCACCATTATGGCATCGGCGGTTTTTACAATACTTTCAAGGTGGTCAACGGCCTCGTGTTTTTCTATCTTTGCAATAATTGGGATATCCTTGCCCTTCTGTTGAATCAATTTGCGCAACTCAATTATATCCTCTGC
>JANLHY010000390.1 GCA_024653795.1 Candidatus Brocadiaceae bacterium
CCTTCTTTGTTTTTTGACAATACCTCAAACTTTACCTTACACCTATGCAGATGATCAACCATCCTTTGAATACTCTCCTCTTCCCGGAAACGGAGGAGAAATCTTTCGTCAATCAGTTCTCCCCGCGCTGCCTTGGTAACACTTTCATATACGGGTTGTAATAATACCTCCCCCAATTGAGCGAAAACTTCTGATTTCAACGAATTGACATGTTCCTGAATAAACATGGCTGCACGAATGATGCGTTGGGTAAAAAACTCAGACATCATCTCCGCCATCAGTGGGGCAGTAACATGGATATCACGTAAACAGGAGCCTAATGTCACGTACTTCAGGATATTTTCAGCAGGATGGGTTGGCTTCATTACGATCCCTTCACACCCTGTCTCATCCAACTCTTCAATAACTTTTTTCAGGGCAGGAATGTCGGAGACTAAAAATTGCCCAAATCTCCTGACAGTTGGCATACAATACGTATCAAAGAGTTTATACTTCTCCTCGACAGGAATACTATGAGGTTTATTCAACAGCATTAAATCAAAAGCAAAAAATCTGATATCTTCCTTTACGTACGGGGGATGTTCAATGTTGTAAGGATTATCCGGACCTGCAAATTCACCGCAAACAATTAAGCCCAGATGCTCATCAAATATCTTTTTTACATCCAAAAAATCCACGATCCGATCTGTCGAGAAGGGGCAGACGTATGCGCCGCGCGAAAAGGCCAGCACACGGCCTCGAATGCGTGCAACCCGAATGTTGTAACCGTCGACCTTTTCTTCTACATAAAATGGTTGGGTAAAAGCCTTACGGATACCATTTTCCAGATGCATTATTCGTGCAATACGCGGAAAATCAAAGAGGATGCCTTCCTGGGTGACGATCGCCCCTTTCCCCAACTCACCAACCTTTTTCGTCACCCGATAAAAGCAAACACCATCGAATTCCTCACGGACAACCTCATGCCTTTCAATAGATTCGTCCCACATGGAACCAGAAATTCCTACCTGCTTAACGACGTCATATATTTCCATATTGCAGTCTTAAAAGTGTAAATCTGCGTTCATCCCTGTCTGCGTGCGACGCACAGACAGGCGTGGCCAATTGCAATTTTTAGGTATAATTGTAATTTTGCAAAAGTGATGTTACATAAACACATCCTTTGATTTCAAGTCAAAACTGACAAACAGTCGAGTTGCATGTCATTACTTTAGCAGAACTCTGTTTATAACTCCTATGTTTACATACGTTTAAATTTGAAACGTGTTTTGTTTTTAATATTGACTTCAAAAAGACTCAATCGTATAATAAATTTTCGTTAAATTTTTTAATGGAAAAAATGTCTCCAAATAAGGATATTACGATGTATATAATCCTGGGTTGCGATGACGTTGGAAGCGCAGTGGCCAGAAATTTAAACACATCTGGCGAGGAGGTATTTGTTATTGACAATGATGAATCGGCTTTGATTGGATTGAAAGAATTCAATATTCGTACTCATTTAGCGGATATCCACACTTTGGATTTAGGCACATTACCGACGAAAGACACAATCGCCTTCGTCATCTTACAAAAAAACTTCAAAGATAACTTGACTTTAGTAAAACGTATCAAGAAATTATTTCCTGATAAATTCATCGTATCAAGGACAACTGGCGAGAAAGATGCTTCAGAATTACTAGAAAATGGCGCGAATCGTGTTGTTCAAACAGCAAGAATTATTACAAATACTATCCTGAGTGAACTGGAAGCAGCGAAACGAAAAAGGTCCGCTTCTCATTTAGTAAGTGTTATTAAGGCAGCAGCCTGTAAAGGGTTGGCCATTTTTTTACAAGATAACCCTGACCCGGATTCCATTGCTTCCGGACTTGCATTAAAACGTATTGCTGAAAAATATGAGGTTAAATCTGATATTTATTATGGTGGAAATATTGGTTATCAACAAAATAAAACACTGGTCAGTCTGCTGAAAGCCGACCTTATACGATTAAAAACAACAGATGAGGCACAGGAAATAATTAATACCATTGATAAGATAGCATTAATAGAAGCGTCCATCCCTTCAAAAAACAATATATTACCCGCAAATACAATCCCTAACATTATTATTGATCACCATCAAATTGATTTTCGCCTTGTAAAAGGGGAATTTGTTGAAATATTACCAAAAATTGGCGCCACTTCTACCATTATGACAAGGTACATGAGACAACTGGAGATTGTACCTGACCCATCCCTTGCCACAGCGCTCCGTTACGGAATCAGGGTGGACACTGGTGGATTTACAAGAAATACCTCTACCGAAGACCTTGAGGCATCTGCCTATCTCTCTCCATTAGTGGACGTAGGGCTATTAAAACAAATTGAGAACCTTCCTATGAGCACAGAGACCCTTGACATCATTGGAAAGGCCATTCAAAACCGGGAAGTAAGAGGCTCATATCTGTTATCCTTTGTGGAATACATAACTGATCGGGACGCATTACCACAGGCGGCTGAATTAATGCTACAACTTGCGGGTGTCTCTACTGTACTTGTCTTTGGCATTGACAAAAACAAGGTGCACCTATCCGCTCGCAGTATAGATTCAAGCGTCAACCTTGCAGTTTTATTGGAAAAGGCGTTTGGATTTATGAACGCAGGTGGTCATGCTACTATGGCAGCGGGTAGTATAGATTTGGGCACTTTTGGCAATATCAACAATGAGGCGTTATTAAAAGTTATTTTTGATACTATACGAAAAAAATTTTTCTCGGCAGCCGGAGTAGGTATTGAAAAGCGGGATGTTCCAAAAAAACCAGCATTAATAACTAACAACAGTACCAGGAATTAAATCGTAATTACCATTTTGTACGTAAGGAGAAAGATTATGGAAAAAGGATTTTTAGGCATAGGTTTGGTAAGTCTTACAATTTTTTTGAGTTCTTGTGTAGCCACTCAGACACAGGTAAAGCAGACGAAAACTCCCGAATTACAAGTAGAAGTAAAGGCAGCACCTGCTCCTGAGGCTGCTGCTAAACCGGCAGAAGCGGCTGCGCCAGCCCCTGCGGTTGCCGTTCCAGCACCTGTAAAAGAGTCGCCGCCTGCTAAAGCGCCTGCTGCAGAACCGGCACAACCCGTTGCACCTGAAGCAGCTGCGCCTGCAGTGCCAGCCCCTGCGGCTGCCGCGCCCGCTGCGCCAGCACCAGAAGTCACCGCTGCATCGGCTGTTAAAGAGGCAAAGCCTTTACCTTCAGAAAAAGAGGAATCTAAAGACGGGGACTTACATCAATGCGCCACTTGTAATAAAGAGGCCGGAGAAGGACACGTCTGTGGTGTTACAACATTTTGTCAACAATGCAAGGAAGAAGTTGGTGCTGGCCATATCTGCGATTTGACATTCTTCTGTCATGATTGTAAAAAAGAAATTGGAGACGGCCACATCTGTGATGTAACGACTTTTTGTACAAAATGTGAAGAAGAAGTTGGAGCAGGTCACATCTGCGACATAACCTACTTCTGTTATGATTGTGAGAAAGAGGTGGGAGACGAACACATTTGTGGAGTCACCCATTTCTGCCTCACCTGCAATGCAGAGGTTGGAGAAGGGCATGAATGCGGAAAGACGTTCTTCTGCTTTGACTGTGAGAAAGAGGTAGCCAATG
>JANLHY010000438.1 GCA_024653795.1 Candidatus Brocadiaceae bacterium
CCTTGGAAAGCTGGTTGATGAAGCAGAAAGGTACGGTATCCCTGTAATGGCCGTTACGGCTGTGGGGAGGGAAATGGAAAAGCGAGACGCCCGCTACCTAGGCCTTTGCTGCCGCATTGCAGCCGAATTGGGCGCCAAAGTCGTAAAGACATACTGGTGCGAGAATTTTGACAAGGTCACAAATGGATGCCCCGTGCCGGTGGTCATGGCAGGCGGTCCAAAGACAAATTCAGACGTTGAGGTATTTGAATTCGTTCACGACGGTATGCAAAAAGGCTCCATCGGCGTGAACCTTGGAAGGAACATCTGGCAGAACGAACATCCTGTGGCCATGATCAAGGGGTTGCGCGCCATCATCCATGAAAATGCAACGGTAAAGCAGGCAAGTGAAATATATAATTCGGAGAAAACTAAAAAATCAAAATAACCTGTAAATTTGAAGCTTTGAGATTTAATGTAGGGGCAGGTTTCAAACCTGCCCCTTTAAGTTAGAAAGTCCCCTCTCGGGAGGGGATTTAAGGGGTGGGTAAGTCGGTAATTCGCGAGATATTCACCCCGTTAGCAAAGGAGTCTCTGTCCGAAAGGGCGGAGTTTGAGAAAATACAGTGTGGGAGGGGTTTGACGCCTCTTCCAAACTTTCTAGCGGGGTTCACTGAGATTTCACGACCCTTGTTCTCGTGAAAACGGGGAAAGGGACCCACCCCTTACCCCTCCCAAGAGGGGAATTGTAGAGTATCATCCCAAAAGGGGAATAATTTGTGCCATTATAAAATATAGTGAGAATAGAATAATATTATGCGCGTGGCAATGTATTACAATAACAGGGACGTAAGAATCGAAGAAATGCAAACACCTCACATTGGCCCCGGTGAATTGCTGGTAAAGGTAATGGCAAGCGGTATCTGCGGAAGTGACGTAATGGAATGGTACCGTATCAAAAAGGCTCCGCTCGTACTCGGTCATGAAATTGCCGGTGAAATCGTCGCTGTTGGCGAAGGGGTCAAGCGTTTCAAAACAGGAGATCGGGTAACGGTTGCTCACCATGTCCCCTGCAACACCTGCCACTACTGCCTGAATGGCCATTATTCAGTATGCGAAACCCTGCGGACTACGAATTT
>JANLHY010000472.1 GCA_024653795.1 Candidatus Brocadiaceae bacterium
TCTCCCGGGAATTTAAGCCGCTTTAGTAATGCCATACATGAATGGTTAGGGTTGACTGTCTATCGTATCATGGGTTATACCGAATCATTGTTTCCTAAATCTTAAAATTTTAGGTAGTATTATCATCACAAGTATGAGGAGGAATTAAAAATGCCTGCTGTTTCGCCAAGACTGGCCGAAGTTTTGGTCAAGACAACCGGAGCAAAGGATGTTGATAACGCCTTCCAAAAGGTTTTTTCAGATTACCTTGAATTAAAGTTAAAAAGCCTTCAGGAGACAATTGAAAGTTTTCATAATAAATGGAGAATGAGTTTCGAGGAGTTCAAGGAAAAAGTAAAAGCTGGCAAACTTGGAAGCGATGCATATTCTTTTGATACTGAGCAGGATTTCTGGCGGTGGGAAGAAGCTGAAACCCTGAAAAAACATTATGAAGCCTTAAAAAGAGAATGGCATTTACATCCGGTTAAAAACCCCGATACCCATCACAATATAAACCCTAAGACTGCTGAAGAAATAATCGGTTCATTAATAGAAGTTTGGACAAGGCTGCCATAGAAAAATTGTAATGAAGATACTCTGTCTCAATCCCCCTTTTAAAACCGAATACGGCCGGTTTTCAAGGACTTCCCGGAGTCCTGCCATAACCAAGAGCGGGACTATTTATTATCCAATCTGGTTATGCTATGTAGCTGGTGTGCTGGAAGATGCAGGGCATGAAGTACAGGTCATAGATAGTTGTGCCTATGAATATGATCTCGAAAAGACGCTGCTGATTATCTTCGGATTTAGGCCTGATATGGCTGTACTAGATACGAGTACTCCGAGCATATACAGCGATGTAAAGATCGGCGTTGAGATTAAAAAGATACTCCCTGATTGCTTCGTGGTATTGATGGGTACTCATCCCTCGTCGCTGCCGGAGGAGACGCTGCATTTATGTAATGGGGCTTATGCCTTTAAAAGAAACACTAATGAGGATAAGAATTACTCCTCCCCCATCCCGCAAGGGGAGGGGGGAGATGCATCGATAAGGGGGATGGACTCTTCTGTTGCAATTGATGCGGTGACAGTGGGTGAGGCTGATTATACAGTACGAGATCTGGCACAGAAGTTATCTATGGCAGATATTCACAGGGTTCAAGTAGATTTTACCTATCGGAATAACCTTTTAAGTACAATAGATGGGTTGGCCTACAGAATCGGTGACACGGTCTGTATTAACAAATCAAGGGAATTTATTGAAAATCTTGATGAACTTCCTTTTGTAAGTAAGGTGTACAAAAAATATCTTGATGTAAGGAAATATTTCTTTGCGGCGAGTGATTATCCAGAGATACAGATCATGACTGCGAGGGGTTGTGTTGCAAGGTGTACCTTCTGTGTCTATCCTCAGACTATTCATGGACTAAAATACAGAACGCGTTCACCCCATAACATTGCTGACGAGTTTCAATGGATTACAGAAAATATGCCTGAAGTACGAGAAATAGGGATTGAAGATGATACATTTACAGGAAGTCAGCAGAGGGTTATAGAGTTTTGTAAAGAACTTATAAAAAGAAAATTTAAGGTAAAATGGTATTGTAATGTAAGAGTAGATTTGAAATTTGAAACGATGCAGTGGATGAAAAAGGCCGGCTGCGTACTTGTCACAGTAGGATATGAAAGCGCCAATGGAGATATACTCAAAAATATTGAAAAGAGAATTACTCCAGATATGATACTTGAGTTTTCAAAAAATACACGGAAGGCTGGAATACTAGTTCACGGCTGTTTTATGGCAGGAAATAGAGGGGAAAGCAGAGAGACTCTTGAAGAGAGCTTACAATTGGCATTGAAAATGATGGATGACACAATGCAGTTTTTCCCTTTGATGGTCTATCCTGGCACAAAGGATTATGAGTGGGCAAAACAGGAAGGTCTTTTAACTGTAAAAGATTACTCTGATTATGTTACCGATGATGGATGTCATAACAGTACCATTAGAATGTATGATATGACTGCTGATGAGATAAGGCAGTGGTGTGATTATGCAAGGAGAAGGTATTATTTGAGAGCTGAATATATTGCATATAAAATCCTGCAACAGATAAAAAATCCTTCTGAATTAAGAAGGACTTTTAAGGCTGCTAAGAGATTTGTAAGATTTCTAATCCCAAGGTAGTTTTTGCAAATCAAAATGACTAAGCTTTCAGTAATAATGGCTACTTACAAAGAAAATCCCCAATTCCTCAAGACCTGTATTGAGAGTATTTTAAATCAGACCTTTCGAGACTTCGAATTTATTATTGTTGTTGAACCTGGAGAGACAAACCTAGATTATTTAAAAGAGCTGTCTGGGACAGATCGTAGAATAAAAATCTTGCAAAATGTTTTACGACTTGGGGTTGCAGGATCTCGTAACAGAGCAATTGAGGAGAGTTCTGGTGAATATATCGCACTTGCAGATGGAGATGATTATTATGACTTGAGAAGGTTTGAAAAACAGTTAGAATTTTTTAGAAATAATTTCAATATTAGTGTTGTTGGCTCCAATATGTGCCTTGTGAATGAGTGCGATAATATTGTAGGAAGGAGAATGTATCCCAAAGAGTATGATGATATTAAGAGAAGTTTTTTGTTTGAAATGGCTATTGCGAATCCCTCTGTTATGGTAAGAAAAAAGGATGTTGAGGAAATCGGTTTTTTTAACGATAAATTATTTAAAGCTGAAGATTTTGATTTATGGTTAAGATTTTTGTCTAAAAATAAAAAAATGCACAATCTGCAGGATAATTTGGTTTACTACAGGACACAACCAAATGATAATAAAAAAAGGGGGCACACACATTATAAAAATTATTATAATACGTTAAAGACGCATAGCAAGTTTATATGGCCATTTTATCAAAGATTTATTAGCCTGTTATTTTTTTTTATTGTTAGCAAGATTCCCAATCTTCTTTTAGATTATTTAGTTAACTTAAAAATTGTAAAAAAGATTAAAAATATAAGGCTACGTTAAGATGGAGTTAGCTATTATTGCAGGTGGTAAGGGAACCAGGTTAGGGCTAAAAGACAAACCAAAATCTATGATGCATATAGGTGGGAAACCTTTATTGGAGCGCCAAGTTAATTTAGCTAGAAAATATGGAATAAAGAATATTAATATATTATTAGGTTATTTGGCTGATGTTATTATGGATTATTTTGGTGACGGCAGCAAATTTGGTGTAAAGATAAGATATTTTATTGAGAATTACCCTTTAGGAACGGCAGGCGCTGTAAAACAACTTGAGTGTAAAGTGAAAGATAGATTTATGATTTTTTATGGTGATGTTCTCCTGGATATGGATTTAGCATCATTTATAAAATTTGATAGTAACGGCTCTTCAATAGCAACTATTGCCGTCCATCCAAATGATCATCCTTTTGATAGTGATCTGGTTGAAATAAATGATGATGAGTGCATTGTTACCGCGTTTCATCCAAAACCACATGATAAAAATAATTACTACAGGAATCTTGTGAATGCCGCTGTCTATATATTCAGTCCTGATGTTTTTAAATATATACCCAATGGTGAACCGTCTGATTTTGGTACGGATATATTCCCGTTACTTTTGAAGAATAGAGAGGTTATAAGGGCATATCGGACCGCTGAATATATAAAAGATATGGGGACTATTGACAGACTTCAAGGTGTAAGTGATGATTATTTAAGCGGTAAGGTTGAAAGTCTCTCAAAGAGGCATAAACGACCTGCTATTTTTCTTGATAGGGATGGCACATTGATAAGGGATGTTGATCTTTTGTATAGAACGGATGATTTAGAACCCTTTTCTTTTTTGTCAGCATCAATTAAAAAAATTAATAATTCTGATCACTTATGCTTTCTCATCACAAATCAACCAGTTGTTGCCCGTAACCTTTGTGATATCGATACGGTAAAACAAATCCATAATAAACTTGAATCCTTACTAGGCAAAGAAGGCGCATATCTAAATGATATTTACTTTTGTCCCCACCATCCGGACAGGGGCTATCCAGAAGAAAACCTGGTATTTAAGATTGATTGCAAGTGCAGAAAGCCTAAAACCGAAATGATTGATAGGGCAGTGAAAGAATATAATGTTGATGTAGAAAACTCCTGGTTTATAGGTGATACTACAACAGATATACAAACAGGGATAAACGCCAGATTGAAAACCATTCTTGTGAGAACTGGTAAAGGAGGAAAAGACGGTAAATTCAACTGCAACCCTGATTTTATATTTGATGATTTAGATAAAGCAATAGACTTTATATTGGCGGATAGATATAAATATGAAGTTTATATAAGGGAAATCCTGGAGAAAGTTGAAAGATGTAGAGATCGAATCCCTTTCCTTATCGGTGTGGCAGGATTATCAAGATCGGGGAAATCTACTTTCGTAAATTTATTGAAGAAATCTTTGAACGATAATAGTATATCTACTCGAATTTTGTCTCTTGATAATTGGTTAGTCGGCGCCGGTGAAAGAACAGATGATATGACAGTGAGGCAGAGATATAAGTGTGATGAGATAGTTAGGGATGTTGGTAAATTAATTAATCATGAGAAGATATTGTTGAAAATATATAATCCATATTCAAGAGAGATTGTTGGTGAAAAATTTCTTTCCTTAGATGGCATTGAATGTTTAGTAATTGACGGTGTTATAACCTTAGAGATTGACGACTTGAGGAATATCTTAAATATTAAGATATATGTTGAAATAGATGAAGACTGCAGAAAAAGGCGAATTTTTTCATTCTATAAATGGAAAGATCTGTCAGAAAAAGATATCGAATGTCTTTACTTGCAAAGAATAAAGGATGAGGTGCCATTTATAGAAGGGTCAAAGAAGTATGCTGATATTATCGTGAAAATATAAATGATTATTACAAGAACACCATTCAGGGTAAGTTTTGTAGGCGGCGGGAGTGACTTAAGAGAATTCTACTCTAAAAACGGGTATGGCGCCGTTGTAAGCACAGCAATCAACAGGTATATGTATATCGTCATTCATCCCTATTTTCACGATAAGATAAGGGTGAAGTATTCACGAACAGAAGATGTAGAAAATATAGATGAGATACGGCACCCGATTGTAAGAGAATGCCTTAAAAAGGTTCAGGTTGAGAAAGGCATAGAGATCACGAGCTTTGCGGATGTCCCAGCAGGGACCGGACTAGGTTCTTCGAGTTCATTTACTGTTGGACTTTTGAATGCCCTCTATGCTTACAAAGGGAAAGTAGTTTCTAAAGAAAGGCTTGCTCAAGAGGCTTGTGAGATTGAAATAGATATTTTAGGTGAACCTATCGGAAAGCAAGATCAATATGCAGCGGCTTATGGGAATATCAATTATATTAGATTTAACAAGGATGAAACAGTAGATGTTTCGCCGATATTGTTAACAGAGTCTGCAAAGAAAAGACTGGAGGAGTGTTTATGCCTGTACCATGTAGGTGGGGAGAGGCGGTCAGGGGATATACTTTCCGAGCAGAAAAATAATATCTCTCTTGAAGATAAATATCAGAAATTAAGGAAGATGGTAACGTTGACAGATGAATTAAAGGATGCTCTGCATGCGGAGCAGATATCTGCGGTCGGGGATATATTAAACAGGGGGTGGCTATACAAAAAAGAACTCGCCAGCGGGATCTCTAATGACTGTATAGACAAATTATATGGTAAAGCAGTGAAACATGGAGCAATCGGCGGGAAACTTCTCGGTGCCGGAGGGACTGGATTTTTATTGCTTTATTCTGAAAACCAAGGCGAACTAAAGAAACATATGGGGTGTAAAGTGTTGCCTTTTCATATCGACCGGGAAGGGACAAAGATTATATTTTATGAATGAAAACCACTCACTTGCATCATCCGTATTTATTAAAAGTTATCTGAGCGAATTGACCAATCTGTTTACTGAGATTAACCCAAAAGATTTTGAGATTTTTATTGGAGAGTTAATTGGGGCATATAACAGGAATTCCCAAATATTTATTTGCGGAAATGGGGGAAGTGCATCTACAGCGTCTCACTTTGCTTGTGACATTAATAAGGGAGTTAGTTATAAAAAACAAAAAAGATACAAGATGATATGTTTGAATGATAATATTCCCACAATGTTAGCTTATGCAAATGATGTTTCTTACGACGATGTGTTTGTTGAACAGTTAAAGAATTATATGGCTGGTGATGATTTGATTATTGGTGTGTCAGGAAGTGGTGATTCTAAGAATGTGTTAAAGGTAATAGAATATGCCAATAAAAATGGTGGTAGGACTTTAGGAATATGTGGGTTCGGCGGAGGAAAATTAAAAGACTTGGCTCATAAGTCTTTTGTGATAAATAGCAATGATATGCAAAAAATAGAAGATCTGCACATGATCATTTTTCATTGCGCTATGCAATGGCTCAGTTTGCACAATAATTCAACTTAACGGTATAATGCTTCTTTGTTTTTCCATGGATAACGTCTTAGTTGTAGGTATAACGGAAGCATTTCAGAATATTGTGGCGGCTACTGATAAGACTACTAAAGGATTTGTAAATACGGCAGGTGTATCCACCCAGGATTTAAATGTCGAACTTGGGAGTATTGGAGGTATTGTTAAATTTCTATCCTTTGGTGCATTTACAGCTCTGTTTCGGCCTCTACCGGGAGAGGTAATGATCCCCTTTGGATTGCTAGCCGGATTGGAGAGATTATCGCTTCTTGTACTGCTTGTGCTGGTAATAAAGAGTACCCGTTTTCGAGAGATGAAAGAGCCTCTGGTGATGTGGGCAATCCTATTTGTAGTGACATTGGCATTGGTACACGGTATTGTTTCATCTGCCAATTTTTGTTTAGCGGTTCGCTATAAATTACAGATATTGCCTGTATTGTTGGGAGTTTTGTTTTATCTATTGCGGAAACGGCAAAAGCATGGGGTTGTGAAAGGTAAAACACCGATAGTTTGTGCGGTAAAAAGTTAAACCATCACAAATGCGGATAGTGTTTTTACAAGAAATCTTTCTCGGTTTCGGTTATAGATGGTATCAAAAAGGCGGGTAGAAGACCTAAAATGTGAACCCGTCCCCGATTTTCCCTTCAAGCCGGGATGGCTGGCAGCAACTAAATTAGCAGTTGGGCTTAATTTGACGTATAAAAATTTTTGTAGAAAACATGAAGCTACATCTTGGTTGCGGTAAACGACACATTCCTGGTTTTGTGCATATTGATGCTGTTGATTACCCACATATTGATCACATAGCAACGATAGATAATCTATCCTTTTATATTAGCTTCCCACATACTCTGAGATAAGGGTGTTGGGGATTTCCTCGAGACTGCACGTTTGCTACAAAACACCGGAATTAAAGCTCGTTTTGCGCTGGTTGGTGACAGCGATCCCAGAAATCCCGTTGCGGTGCCAATATCCCAATTAGAAGAATTGACGCCGCTGCCTGTGGTCGGCCAATTGTAACTACGGATGTTCCCGGTTGCCGCGGAGTAGTTAGCGATGGAGAGAATGGTCTGCTTGTACCGATACATGATGCTGCTGCTTTGGCGGCGGCCTTAAGAAAGTGAATAGAAGACTCTGAACTCCGCAGAAGAACTGGGAAAAAAGGACGGGAAATGGAAGTTGCTGAGTTTTCAGGGGAGAATGTGGTGGATAAGACGATGGCCATCTATCGGGAATTAATATCATGAGCAGAATTTTGATAACGGGGGCCAATGGTTTTGTATGCCGCGTACTTTGTGAAAGGCTGGTTGCCGATGGCTGGCAGGTGAGAGGAACTATCAGATCTACAGAGCAATCAGGTACTCTCCCAGTCGGGGTCAATGCCGTACAGATAGAATCAATCGGTGTAGAAACCGATTGGTCAGATGCCCTGGCTGGAGTGGATACCGTTGTCCACTTAGCAGCACGGGTGCATGTAATGAATGACACTTCAGCCGATCCGCTATCTGCATTCCGCCAGGTAAACGTTGCCGGGACTGAGCGTCTGGCAAGGATAGCCGCAATCAAAGGTATTGTATGTTCTAGGTTTTTTGGTGGAAATACAGAAAGAAGATTTACATGACCAGACTTTTTTATAAACCTTAGTGGTAATACATTCAAATCCCTGACTGGGATGCAAGGAGGGAAATAACATGGAGATTGTCATTCCCGATGAGATACTGCAGGCTACTCACCTGTCTGAGGATGAAGTAAAGCAGGAATTGGCTGTTTTGCTCTTCCAGAAAGATAAACTTACCATAGGACAGGCGAGCTGGTTGGCAGGGATGAGCCAGCTACAGTTCCAGCATCTCCTGGCAAGTCGCAAGATACCGGTACATTATGATGTGGCCGAATTCGAGGCAGATTTAAAGACATTGCGTGAGATTGGCCGGATATGATTGTGGTCAGCAACACATCCCCAATCATCAATCTGGCCTGTATCGGGCAGTTGGATATTTTGCGGCAACTCTATGGGTCAATTGCTATCCCAGAATCTGTCTATCATGAAATTGCGGTAACGGGTTCGGGGGATGCCGGTTCAAGGGAAGTTCAGGCATTGGGTTGGATCGAAACGACAAAGACTACGAACCGCCTGCAGGTTGCGGCTCTTCAGATTGAGTTAGACAAGGGCGAGGCTGAGTCCATTGTTCTCGCACTTGAACTTAATGCGGAACTGCTTCTGCTTGATGAACGCCGGGGTAGAACGGTTGCATCGCGGCAGGGATAGAAGTCCGTTGGAATCCTGGGTTGTCTTATAGAGGCTAAGCATAAGGGATTGATTCCTTCCGTCAAACCAATACTTGATAATCTGATTGTGAACGCAGTTTTTTGGGTTACCGAAAACCTGTATATGCGGGTTCTACAAACTGCCGGAGAACAACAGACTTAGGTTAACCCCTTAACCCGCGAAAATTTGCGACGTCTGAATTCAGAGAAAAAGGCTATAGAATGAATATATTGGTTACCGGAGCCAACGGTTTTGTCGGTAAATCACTGGGTAAAAGGGTGGCGTTGAATGGCTGGCGGGTACGGGGAACCGTCAGATATGCTGAACAAGCAGCCAGTCTGCCTACCGGGGTTGAAGTTGTCCAGATAAAATCAATCGGTGCAGATACTGATTGGTCAGGTGCCTTGTCTGGAGTGGATACCATTGTCCACTTAGCAGCGCGGGTGCACGTGATGAACGACACTTCTTCAGATCCGCTATATGCATTCCGTCAAGTAAATGTAGCTGGTACAGAGCGTCTGGCACGTATGGCGGCAACCAATGGGGTTAAACGCTTTGTATATATAAGTTCCGTCAAGGTAAACGGAGAGGGTTGCGAAAAACCTTTTACTGAAGGCGATATCCCGGCGCCAGAGGACCCTTATGGCGTCAGTAAGTGGGAGGCAGAGCAGATGCTTCATAAGGTCGCCGAAGATACCGGTTTAGAAGTAGTTATCCTCAGACCGCCACTTATTTATGGCCCTGGAGTTAAAGCCAATTTTCTTAGTCTGTTTAAAATAGTTGATCGAGGCATCCCTCTGCCACTGGCTAGCATAAACAACCATCGTAGTCTCATTTATTTGGGGAATTTTGTTGATGCTATTTCCCCCTGCATAAATCACCCTAAAGCCGCTGGCCGGACTTATCTGGTTAGTGACGGCGAGGATGTCGCCACTCCAGAGTTGATCCGGAGAGTGGCCGCTGCATTAGGTCGTCCTGCAAGGTTGCTTCCCTTATCGCCTTCTTTGATGCGATTTGCAGGGAAGCTTTTTGGTAAATCAGATGCTGTCGAGAGGCTTGTCGGTTCATTGACAATCGACAGTTCAAAGATACGGAGAGAACTTGGATGGAAGCCGCCCTACACAATGGAGCAAGGGCTGAAGGAAACGGCTGAATGGTTTAAAAAAAAGCATGGTCACGCAAAGCCGCAAAAGGCGCGAAGAGAGACAAAAATACAAAAGCCTTTTTAATGTCTTAACCTTCTTTTGCTGATTGAAAGCAATACTTTCAATTTGACAAAAGATGACTGTTAATTTATAAACCTCTTATGTTTAAACGAACCTTATCCGGTAAGTTATCCGCCCGGGCAAGGAAATTTCCAGTTGTCTCTATCATGGGACCTCGCCAGTCAGGAAAGACTACTCTTTCAAAAAAGGTATTCGAGGACCACGATTATGTCAGTCTTGAAGAACCTGACGAGCGAGAGTTTGCCCTTGCCGACCCAAAAGGGTTTCTGAGGAGATTCTCAGGCGGAGTTATTCTCGACGAGGTTCAGAGGGCCCCTGATCTTCTATCTTACATCCAGGGGATTGTGGACAGGGAAAATATTCCGGGCAGGTTTATCCTAACCGGTTCGCAGCAGCTCCATGTTATGGAGAAGGTCAGCCAGACCCTTGCCGGCAGGACTGCGATAGTTTATCTCCTTCCATTAAGTCTTAACGAACTTTTTGGACAGCCAACGCCGGATCCCTATGAGATCGATATACTTCCGGAGAAAAAGAAGAGGCCACCCTTCAGCCTTGAAGATATATTATACAAGGGGCTTTATCCCCGAATACGTGACAGGGGTCTTGAGCCGCATGAGTGGCTCTCCGCATATTACAGGACTTATGTGGAAAGGGATGTGCGGGATGTGGCGAATATCGGCAATCTCGATGCATTTCAGAGGTTTGTGCGGCTCTGTGCCGGCAGGACAGGGCAGCTGCTGAATCTTTCGTCTCTGGCGTCAGATTGCGGCATATCCCACACTACAGCCAGGCACTGGATTTCTATTCTTCAGGCGGGTTTTATTATCCAGCTCCTTCCGCCTCACCATGAGAATTTCTCAAAGAGGATCATAAAAAGCCCTAAGATATATTTCCTTGACACAGGACTACTGTGCTATCTCCTGAGGATAAGGGAGCCGGAGGACATACCTGTTCATCCAATGAAGGGGGCTATTTTTGAGAACTTTGTCTTCTCGGAGATTTACAAGGCCTTTGCCCATAGAGGCGAAATCCCTCCTCTTTATTTTTGGCGTGACAGGACAGGGCATGAGGTGGATATTGTTATTGATACCGGCAAAAGGCTGGTTCCCGTTGAGATAAAATCAGCTGAAACCATCGACAGTTCTTTTTTCGACGGGCTTAGGTATTATATTTCCCTTGGTGTCCCTGTATCGAAGACAGGCGTGCTTGTACACGGAGGGGACGCATTATATCAGAGGGAAAACTTTACTGTACGCCCATGGTTCCAATGCTCCTGAAATAAATCCCGTAAAGGTAAAATTTGATGAATACTATCTGATGCATCATTCATTTCATTTTCGGGGTTAAATGCTTAAAATATTCTTCTGAGCGCTTTCCTTTGCAACTTGGCGCCTTGGCGAGAGGCAGGTTTTTATGATTATGAAAAGGTTATTCGATTTTATAATGTCTTTGTTCTTACTTATTATATCCAGCATCCCGATGTTGACTATTGCCCTGCTCATGAAGGCAACTTCCAGAGGGCCGGTGTTGTACTGGTCTGATAGAGTGGGGAAGGGTAATACTATTTTCAAGATGCCTAAATTTCGTACCATGAAAATCAATACTCCGGCAGTGGCGACTCATCTACTGAAAAATCCCGACCGATACCTGACTCCTATCGGGAAGTTTTTGCGCAAATCGAGTCTTGATGAATTACCCCAGCTTTTTAGCATTCTGAAAGGGGATATGAGTTTTGTGGGTCCGAGGCCTGCGTTGTTCAACCAAGACGATCTCATTGAATTTAGGACGCAAAAAGGAGTTCATGTTCTTTCCCCAGGCCTTACCGGCTGGGCTCAGATAAACGGCAGGGATGAGATTCCCATTCCTGTTAAAGTAGATTTTGATGAGTACTATCTTAAACACCGCTCTTTTCTGCTGGATATGAAAATTCTATTAATGACCCTTTTTAAGGTGTTGCGAAGCGAAGGGATTAAACATTAATGTCTCTCTCACGCAAAGCCGCAAAGAAAATTGAAGGCACTTTTTATCATATCATATCAAGATGCGACCTGAGAACAATTAGTTATTGAATAATGAAGGTGGGTTATTCCATGAAATTGCTTGATTATGTCCGAAATGCGATTCTGGAAAAACATTATTCGAACAGTAATGTTTGTAGTACGTAATTTGAACTATAGTGAACGTTATAAATAAATTAACACCTAAAAATTGCAATCGGACGCAGATAAACGCTGATTTACACTGATCTTTTTATTCGTGTTTATTTGTGCTAATTCGTGACTAAATATTTGTAGTTTTAAAGTATCTGATAATACAAGTCCCGTTGTTTTGCCTTGTATCCAAGGTCATTGATAAGCAGTTCTATTTCCTCTTTGTCCATCTGGTAACTTACCCCAGTCACCCTTTTCGTCCGGGAGTTTCTGGATTATTTCAAGTGAAATATTGTTTGACTTTTTGTGTCGATGGATATATCGTATTTAAATAAACTTATTTATGGAGGATTTAAAATGGAAGTGGCAATAATTTCCCCAAAATATCAGGTTGTGATACCCAGAAAAATTCGAGAGTTACTTCATCTTACTCCCGGGCAAAAGGTTCAGATTGTTGCGTATGGGAATCGTATTGAACTTATCCCCGAGCGTAAAATATCCGAAATGCGCGGATCCCTGAAAGGAGCTAATATTTCCTTTCAGCGGGAACTGGATAGAGTATGAACGTTGTGGACACTTCTGGATGGCTTGAGTATTTTGCTGATGGCCCAAATGCGGATGACTTTTCAATTCCTCTAAAGGATGTAAAAAATCTGATTGTACCAACCATCAGTATATATGAAGTCTTTAAGGTAGTTCTGCGGGAGCGTGGAGAAGATGCGGCATTACAAACAGTGGCAATTATGAAACAGGGGAAAGTGATAGATCTTACTTTTGAAATTGCACTTCAGTCAGCAAAGACAAGTCTTGAATATAAGATGCCAATGGCAGATAGCATTATTCTAACCATTGCTCGCCTCAATGAGGCAATTGTATGGACGCAGGATGAAGATTTTGAAGGAATGGAAGGAGTCAGGTATCTACCAAAAAAGAATGGATGAAAATTAATCCTTTTTATTCGTGTTTATTTGTGCTAATTCGTGGCTAAATACTTGTAGTTTTAAAGTATCTGATAATACAAATCCCTTTGCCTTGCCTCATATCCAAGATCATTAATAAGTAGTTCAATTTCCTCTTTATCCATCTGATAGCTTACCCCCGCCGCCCTGACCACATTTTCTTCGATCATCGTGCTTCCCATATCGTTTGCGCCGAATTTCAATGAAAGCTGGGCAATCTTTGCTCCCTGGGTAACCCATGATGCCTGAATATTTGCAATATTATCCAGATACAGCCGTGAAATGGCTATAGTTTTTAAATAATCAAAACTTCCGATTAATGCAGTATCCAATCGGGTATTTTTCGGCTGAAATGTCCAGGCGATAAAGGCAGTAAATCCGCCAGTTTCATCCTGGAGTTTCCGGATTTTATCGAGATGTTCGATTCGCTCTTCCGCGGTTTCGATATGGCCAAACATCATGGTAGCCGTAGTTCTCATTCCAAGCTTATGAGCTTTCCGCATTACGTCTAGCCATTCCTGTGCTGTGCATTTGTTTGGACTCAAGATGTTACGGCATCGGTCCGAAAGAATTTCAGCGCCGCCGCCGGGAATCGAGTCAAGCCCAGCGTCCCTGAGTTTTTGTATGACGTCCCGAACAGGGATACCATTTAATTTTGAAAAATGTACAATTTCCGGGGGTGAAAAGGCGTGGATATGGACATCGTACTTCGATTTGATAGACTCTAACAGGTCTGTATAAAAATCCAATTTTAATGACGGATGCAGGCCGCCCTGCATGAGGATTTGTTTTCCGCCCAAGGCAAGTGTTTCTTCAATTTTCCTGAACAAAGAATTTTTAGGAATGATATAACCATCGCTATGTTCAACTTCTCTGTAAAAGGCGCAAAATTTACAACCCGATGTGCAGATATTGGTGTAATTAATATTCCTGTCTATGATGTACGTCCTGTAATCTTCCGGATGTTTTTGCCTGCATACTGCATCTGCCGCCATTCCCAGGCTGGTAAGCTCTTTTGAAGAGAACAGTTTTAAGCATTCCCTTGAAGACAATCTCTTATTGTTTAAGGATTTTCCGAGGACATCTTCAATCTCGCTGGATAGAATGGCCATATCGATCTCTTAATAAAAATATTTTTACATTTTCGGCATAAACTATTTAACGCCGGCCCTCGTGTAGCGCGAACTTCCGTTCGCAGGACAGCGACATAAATGTCGCGCTACATGTTCTGGCTTGTCCAGGTTAGGTTTCATTGAAAATAATCTCCACACCTTTTGGGGCAAGGCCTAAAGATACTGCATACTGGTAAAATGCTAAAAATCCCTTTATTTCGTCTTTGCCGAAATCATATCGAATTGAGTTTGTTAGGTAGTTCAGGCATCTCTCATGTGTTAGTTGAAGCCGTTGCGATTCTGTAATCGCTAACGCCTTTACCGACCGAATACCCGCTTCCTTTGCATTTAATAACAAGTTGTTTATTCCCGGTATACGCCGATCCCTTTTAACGACCCAAAGGGCATAGACAAAGGGAAGCCCGGTGAGTTCATACCATGACTGGCCCAAATCCAAAGTGATGTATCCATTGTCAATTATCTTTAATGCGTTATCTCCGATGACAAGAACGGCATCGGTATCTGTCCCCGTAATATCGTATTGCTTGTTCCACTGGCTGTATTGAGGAGAAATACGATATTGTTCCTTAAGAATAATCCTTGTAAGCGCACAGGAGGTTAATGAGCTTTTGTCTAATGCGGCAGAACGGATATTTTGTAGTGGTACCTTAGAAAAGATCTTTACACTCTCAACTGTTCCAATCGAGGCGATTGAAATGTCAGGGATAATGGCGTAATTGCCGTTTCTAAAGTATTCGATGGAAGGAATAATTGCCACGTCTATCTGATCGTTGTTCAGCATGTTTGGCAAAAGAGACGGTACCTCGAATATTAACTCAATTTCATCCGGGTATTGATCCAATCCATAAATCAAAGGTTTGGCGTTCATGTAAGGGACAGCGCCAATCCTGAGTCTTTTCGTCATAATAAACTTGCCTAAATAAGTTCGCTAAGATAAACTATCCTAAAGTGTATCAGTTCGCCCCCCTCCCCGAACCCCTCCCACCAGGGGCGGGGGAAAAACGCTTCCCCCCCTCGACGGGGGAGGTCAGGTGGGGGTGCTGAACTGTTACGCTAAAGTTAAGGAAATTAATCAGATATATAGTTTCCCCTCTAGAAAGAGGGGACTTCGTCGTGAGCGCTCAGTCGAACGATAAAGGGGTGTGTAAGTTTGCCGTAACACACCCCCGGCCCCTCTTTTTAGAGGGGAGCTTAAAAGTCGCTGCCGACGGCAGCCTAACTTAATTTTCATATTCTAAGGGAGTTTTATTGATTCTGCAATAAAGAATTGTTGGAATTGTTTTATATTGAAAGGAGTTAAAGGATGAAAAATGGCTTATACAATACTTACTCGTTAAAATGGTTATTTTTGTGTGCTTTTGGTATCGCTGTCGCAAGCTGTATTACCGTGCAGAGGCATGTTTATGCAGAGGGGCAAACAAAATACAGTAAAGATTTTTTTGATAGCGCTGAACCAATAAAGATCAAGGATCCTTTAGCCGTTGCGCTCGGCGCAATGGACAAGGGGGCGGTATTTGTCTTTACGTATGCTGATGCTGTAAAATTTGCGGGGCATTCATGTCCGGCAGTTGCTGGCGCCTATAAATCGACGCAACTGGCATTAAAGGCATTGTATGGTGACGAAGCGCCGGTAAGAGGAAATATAAAGGTTACATTTAAAGGAAGTGTTGATTATAAGGTAAATGGTCCGATATCCCAGGTGGTTACATTGATAACGGGCGCATCGGCTGAAAGTGGATTTAAGGGACTAGGCCCTGCCGGAAAGTATGGGAGATATAATTTGATGACCTTCAATAAAGATATCTTACCCGACCCCAAAGCAATCTGCTCTATGATATTTCAAAGAGTTGATAGTGGGAAAAAAATAGAAGTAACGTATAGTGTTGATCCTGTACTGGTGAGCGAGCGCATAGACAAACTGATGCCTCTGGTAATATCTGGCAAGGCATCTGAGGAAGAGTCAAAGGAATTTGGTAATCTATGGCAGGAACGTGTAAAGGCTATTCTCTTAAGCCCGCCTGAAGGCGCATTTATTGTAAAAGAGTTGAAAGATTAATTGTATAGGACTTTTCATCTGGTAGGGGTAATTCATGAATTACCCCTACATGCAAATAGAAATAGTTGTCGAAGGCAGTGGCTGGTTCAATCTTGCAGATTGAACCACACATTTTGAACAATTAAGGGTTTGTAACAGTGTTATAAAATGTCAACTCACCAAATATTTCGGTTCAATGAGGATGAGTGAACCAGCGAAGGGATAGTCTATGGAAGACCACCCCTTCATCCCCTCCTTGCGAAGGAGGGGAAAGAGGGGTGGTTATAAGTTCTTAAAAGGTATTTTCGCAAAAAATAAAGGCGTTCTTGCATTTTATCCACGCAAGAACGCCTTTTTAATCACATCGTTTTTATTGGTTATCGTAATACTACGCCTTAGTGATGCTCTTTCTTTTTCTCACATTTCTCATCTTTGCAAAATTTACAAGGATCCTTTTTAAACACGGCCTCGCAATCTTTGCAGCATAAAACAACCGTCTTCCCCTCGCATTCAACCTTTACGCCTTTATCCTTTTCTATGGCTTTACCACAGACCAGGCATTTTGTATCAGCCTGTTCGGCAGCACCTGCTTCTTTCGTGCCACAGCAACTGGATGCAAACGTCGTCTTTAAAGCATACGAGGTCGTTAATATAAATGCAAAACCAACCGCGCCTATAAAATAACCAATACGCTTCACGCCTTATCTCCTTTCAAAAAATGTTAACGAAACACTATATAAAACAAATATGCTTATAAAACAAAAAAAATGTACCAAAGGTTTCATAATTCTGACAAGTTAGAAAGTCCCCTCTTGGGAGGGGATATAAGGGGTGGGTAAGGCGGTAATTCGTGAAATATTCACTGAGATTTCACGATCCTTGTCCTCGTGAA
>JANLHY010000479.1 GCA_024653795.1 Candidatus Brocadiaceae bacterium
CAAGAAGCCAGGATATAAACCTCAAAAATATGAAGACCTGGATGACGTAGATTATATAGATGAGGCATTAAACGAGGACGTAGACCAAGAAAAATCTGGTAATTAAAAATATATCGGTTTTATTAAAAGACAGCCCAGCCAGTTTTCTTGTCATATTAGGTTGTTAACAGGTTTTCCTGTGTTTATCAAGTTCATGCACTCCTTCTAAAACATACCTTAGTAAGGTAATATAGATAGTCTTACCGTTTTTATTCTTTAATATGGATTAAATTTTTTCATACACAGCAGATCGATGATCAAAACAGGTTCACAAATTTTGGTGGATGCATTAATAAGGGAAGGAGCAGAGTATGTCTTTGGAATCCCGGGCGGCGCCGTTTTACCCTTATTTGATACATTATTTGACTCTTCTATAAAGTTCATTTTGACTCGACACGAACAAGGCGCCGGCCATGCAGCAGATGGATATGCCAGGGCTACAGGAAAGGTGGGCGTTTGCCTTGTTACTTCTGGCCCAGGCGCTACAAACTTGACCACGGCAATTGCAACGGCTTATATGGATTCGATACCTATAGTAGCTATAACAGGACAGGTCAAGACATTTCTCATTGGGAATGATGCCTTCCAGGAAGCTGATATTATTGGAATCACACGCCCTATAACAAAACACAGTTATTTAGTGAAAGATATTAAAGACCTTGCAAGAATCGTAAAAGAGGCATTTTTTATAGCCAACACCGGGAGGAGAGGCCCTGTGTTGATTGACTTGCCTGTTGATGTCACCATGGAGAAATGTGATGAAGTGATACCAACAGAAGTAGATTTGCCAGGATATAAACCAAGATACGAAGGTCATATTCGTCAAATTATGATTGCCGCTGAGGCAATTAATTCCTCCAAACAGCCAGTAGTCTATACGGGCGGCGGCATCATCGCCTCTGAAAGTTCAAAGGAACTACTTGAATTTGCAGAAAAGGGAAATCTTCCCGTAACTACGACTTTGATGGGTCTTGGAGGATTCCCAGAAACCCACCATTTATCATTAGGGATGTTGGGGATGCATGGCACCGCTTACGCAAATTTCGCAGTAACCGAATCTGATGTTTTGGTGGCAATCGGTGCAAGATTTGACGACCGTATTACTGGAAAGATTGATGAATTTGCTCCCAACGCAAAGATTATCCACATTGACATCGATCCCGCATCTATCAGTAAGAGCATCAGAGTGGATATACCGGTTGTTGGCGATGCAAAGAATATATTACAAGAACTCAATAAACATATCCATTTTGTTGAGAGAAAAGAATGGTTAGGTAAAATCAAATACTGGAAAGAAAAAAATCCACTATCATATAATAACAGTGGAAACGTTATTAAACCGCAATATGTAATTGAGCAAATCTGCGATGCGGCTAAGGGCAACGCTATCATTACAACAGAGGTGGGACAAAATCAGATGTGGGCTGCCCAATATTTTACGTTTACGCAACCGCGCACATTTCTGTCTTCTGGCGGATTGGGCACAATGGGTTACGGTTTTCCCGCTGCCATTGGCGCTCAATTGGGATGCCCGGATAAACTCGTGGTGGATATTGCAGGTGATGGTAGTATTCAAATGAATATCCAGGAACTCAGTACCGTTGCGCGTTTAAACATCCCAGTGAAAATAGCTATTTTAAATAACGGCTATCTGGGGATGGTACGTCAGTGGCAGGAATTGTTCTACAATAAACGTTATTCCAGTGTTAATTTGAACGGTAATCCGGATTTTGTCAAGTTGGCGGAGGCGTACGGCGCTAAAGGATTTTTAGTGGAGAAAAAAGAAGACGTACGCCCAACAATAGAAAAGGCATTTTCTATAAAAGGGCCTGTTATCATGGATTTCAGGGTAGATCCAAATGAGAACGTCTTTCCGATGGTGCCTGCGGGACAGGCAATTCACAGAATGATCGGAACCATGGCGTAACGGAACTAATTCCATCAAATTATTGTTTTCCTAAAAAGAATAGACATTAATATCTAATGAGAAGAGATAGGCGATGACTTCTATAACTGATAGAAAAAAAAATGTATGCGGACTATTTGAAAATAGATGATAATAACCGCTATGAAATTTTTAATGGAGAATTGTGCATGGTTCCAGCGCCATCAACAAATCACCAAAGTGTCTCCAGAAATTTAGAGTTTCTAATCTGGAATTTTGTAAAACAAAAAGGTCTTGGGAAAGTTTTTTATGCGCCAATTGATGTTGTTTTTGATGACGACGAAGTATTTCAACCAGATATCGTTTTTATTAAAAGTGAAAATCAGCATATAATAAGGAAGAGTGCAATTAAAGGCATACCCGACCTTATTGTTGAAATAGTTTCACCGTCTTCTGCTTTTTATGCTACGGTAGAGAAGAAAGAAGTTTACGGAAAATATGGTGTAAAGGAATACTGGCTGGTATTTCCCGATGAAAAGGTTATCGAGATTTTTATCTTAGGAAAAGAGGGATACGTAGAATTTTGCAAATCCAAAAAAAAGGGAATGGTAAGGGCAAACATATTGGAAGGATTAGAAATAGACTCTAAAGATGTTTTTGAGTAAAGGCTGGGAAAACAAATGGAAGTACTTTTAGGTGCAGCAATTACATTAGGCATATTAGGCATGGTCTTTGGGATAGGTCTTGCCATTGCCTCTGATAAGTTTGCGGTTAAGGTCGATCCGCGTATTGATAGTATTAATGAAGTACTGCCAGGCGCAAATTGTGGCGCATGTGGTCAACCGGGCTGTAGTGGATTCGCGCAGGCCGTAGCGGAAGGTAAAGCGCCCGTCAGTGGTTGTACGGTGGGACAGGCTGCTGTGGCAAAGCTCGTAGCAAACATTATGGGAGTCGAGTTCGAAAATAGAGAACGTGTTGTTTCTGTCGTAATGTGCCATGCGAGAGGTGTGAAGGATAAATTTACTTATAATGGGATTAAGGACTGTCGTGCGGCAAATATTGTCGGAGGAGGTTTTCTGGGCTGTGACTACGGTTGCTTAGGTTTAGGCACCTGCGTGGAAGCCTGTAAATTCGAGGCAATGTATATGGGTGAGGATGGACTTCCCAAGGTGATCGGGGAACGTTGCACGGGCTGTGGAAAATGTGCAGCCGTTTGTCCCAGGAAGATCATCAGCATATTGCCGGAATCCAAAATGGTGCACGTACGATGCAAGTCTCTCGATAAGGGCGCTGTTGCGAAGAAGATTTGTCAGGATTCCTGTATTGCCTGTAAACAGTGCGAAAAAATATGTCCGTACGATGCTATCCACGTGCAAAATAATCTTGCAGTAATTGATTATAACAAATGCACCTCCTGTGGGAAATGTGTGGAAGTTTGTCCCAACCGGACAATAATCAATTTCGCCAGAGAGAGAAGCCTTTCCAGGCATACTTTAACCGTATAAATGCATCAGGATCGTTTTTACATACCTTATACTCCTACAGTCCATGAAATATGGATTGATGGTAAGGAGGCTCACCATATCTTACACGTCAAACGCGCAAAACCGGGAAGTAAAATTACGCTTTTTGATGGTAAAGGAATTGAATACCTTGCAAACGTTACCGAAATCTTAGATGATAAATTAAAGGTATTTATTGAACAAACCAGGGAGGTTGATAGGGAGTCAAGTGTTGACATTACTATAGCTTTTTCCATTCCTAAAGGAAAACACGCGATTTTTTTAATTCAAAAATGCGCGGAGTTAGGCGTAAAGACATTAATTCCTCTCCACTGCGAACGAAGCATTGTCGATATTGGGCATAAATCCGCAGGAAAAACAGAAAAATGGAATAAGGTTGTAATTGAGGCGTCGAAGCAGTGCAAAAGAAATTATTTGACCAAAATAGAAGATGTAATGTCTCTCGACGGCTTAATGAAAACCGTTTGCGATTACGACCTCTCGCTTATTGCATGTACAGATACTCATACTAAAACACTAAAAAGTGTATTGAGTGGTCACCCTTCGGCAAGGAAAATTATTTGCCTTGTAGGCACTGAAGGTGGTTTTACCCACAGTGAAATTGTAATGGCAGAGAAGTCGGGTTGTATCCCTATTAGTATGGGTCATTCAGTATTGAGGATTGAAACGGCCGTCATTGCAATTTCATCAATGTTACTCTATGCTTATTCTGATTAGAAAATGACTAACTTAAATTATACCTTTTTCAAGCCCGAAGGGCTGTCAGCATATAGCAGGGGGTGAAGCCCC
>JANLHY010000413.1 GCA_024653795.1 Candidatus Brocadiaceae bacterium
TTTGATTATAAGTTTAGATATTGTAATTTTGTAATTGAATATTGTTTGTATTTTGAGGATTGTACATTGTAATTTCGATTGTCAGATTTTTGTTAAAAGTGTTGTTGCCATTCACTAAAAAATCAATCCCTATTTATATTAGTTCGTTAAGATGTAGATAAATTATCATAAATCAGTTTTACGTTTTTACAGGAAGTAAATACATGAACGTTCCCTTTGCTTCCCCATAAAGTAGTAATCTGTCTTTTTCTGAATATCATTACAATAGTGGTGTTATCTATAACCATATCTTTTACTGGTTAGTGTAAGAGATATGAAGAGACTTTTAAATTAAAAGAGGAGATAACATATGGCAACTGATGCATTTGATCAGAAACAAGAATCATGGGAACCTCAGAGTAGTGAAGGATGGCTAGAATTAGATCCATTAAGAGACACAGATAAAGTTACCGAAAGTCACCGCTTGTTCGACATTTATTTAAGAATGCCACTGCCTTTTCGTGCACAATTGTGGCGTGAGCGCGAAATAAAGAGATGGTTAAATGATCTCCTGATAAATGCATACTCAAATGGATACCGTTCAGCAGTCAGCAAATCATTTTCTCACCTTATTCCATATGAACCATTTTTGTTTTCAATAGATCAAACTCAATGGGAAGAATATAATTTTTATTATCGTCAACTGTTTGATGTTGATTATCGAGACTACTCACGATTGAGTGCGGTCATCCGTGCACCACAGCGGCAGGTTGAACCTAAACATGATTTTGGGCCGTATGCAGAAATTGATACACGGATTACGGATCCTGAGCGATTTCTGCTTGGATATAAAGTTCCAATTCAAATCGAGTTGGACTCATCCTTTCAATTATTTCAGTCAACAGTTTCTTCAGGTACAGGCATATGTGGTGTGCAACCAACAGGCGCACGAGAATCAGGAACCGCAACCGCTCTTGTTGAATATAATGCAAACGATTTTGTTCTCTGTGCCGCTCATGTAGTACACATCAATTGTAATGTTGAAGACAATGTTGGTAATCTTGTCGGTAACGTTATTGAATACAACAGTGTGTTAGATGCTGCATTGGTTCAGCCTGATGCCGGGATGACTTGGGCTCAAAGTCAAATAATTGGTTATGGAACAGGTGTCCCAATTTTCCCAATTGTTGGCATGGAGGTTGAATATCTAGGCGGAAGAACTCCACACAAAAAAGGCCAAATTATTCAGTCAAATTTGAGCGGCGCTCCATCTAGGCTTGGGGGATCAAATCTGAGTACTTTTGAATGTGATTTAGTTTCACAACATGGGGACTCCGGTGCATTGGTCACCTTCCTTGGATGGAATATTCCACCTTCACCTAGATCAATGTCATCGAGGGTACCACATTTATCCAAGGGTGCTCCTGTCGGTATGCTATTAGGTGGTACATCTACGGGAATTACAGTGTGTAGGCCTATCGATCAAATTGAAAGCACATTATCAATTTTATTGAAATAAATTAACCTTATCATAGGAGAAAGAGAAAATGGCTCTTAAAGTATGGCGACCAATTGATCCAGATGTTGTTGAAAAATATAGTCTTGCTGATAAGGCAAAAAAAGTTGGCGATCAATTAGTTGATCTGACGCGGGAAAACTTTATCACATTTTGCGAAGAACTAAACGAGGTGCTGGGTAGCGTCAAAACGGCTGTTAGTGGTTATCAACTTGATGAGATCGAAGTTGCTGCAACGGTTGAGGCTACAGGTAAAATCGTATTAGTAGGAGAAGCAAAAGTTGGGGCATGTATAACTTTAAAATTCAAAAAATCCTAAGATTGTGGATAAGAGGGTATGGTATAGGTGAGGATTGTTTTTATTAATCTTTTAAAGTGATGTTTGTCAATAGAGCAGACGCATAAACTTACAAAGCAGTTGATAGTAAATAAGTTATGAAAAGAGTTAGTGGTGATTTTTTGTAAAATGAGCGACAAGAAAAATGTACTAACGAGCCAGGATGCCGTAGTTTAAAGGGTTTTGTGAAATAATTTACAAAATGCAAAAGTAGAATTACAAAATACGGTGCCCAACTTGTATAATAGAAGTCACACAATAACACAAACTACTATACAAGAAAGGACACCCAAGAATGCTACCATTACCACAAATTGAAATCAACCAAAAACCGCTACTAATTCACACCGTTCACGAAGACGACAAAGTACTGCTTAATACACCAGATGCGGAATGGTTCCGGGTTTTATATTATTTTCCCTGGGAGAAGCACCGTAACTTCGGTGCTGAGTACTATGACGCGCTTTATGAATTCAATCAACGAGAAGAGAGAAAGAGACTACAAAAACGAACTGAAAAAGGAGAGGTGTTGTCTGAGAGTAAAGAAGACGCGACACAGAGGCTTTTATTTGATAGAGCAACCATGCAAGTTGATAAGGAGAAGAAAAGCAAAGTACTTTATGAAGTGGAAGCTGAATCCAAGGTGCAGATGATAAGTCCCTTGAAGATATCTCCCGGAGTAGTGCCATTTCGATTGGGAGGCAAGAAGCCCAAATGTTTTTTTGCGTTGTTGAAAAGTTTTTTAGGTACAGCAATAATGGGATTTCCGTGTGAACCGGATAAGGTGTCCATGTTATTAAAGAGTAATCCGAGTTTTGTACGAATTTGTGGATTTGCGCCGAAGGGAGAACTGGATGAGTATTGTAGTAAGCATATCCCAAGTGAGCGTAAACTGCAGCAATTTGACCAGATCATGAGTGAATGGGGAATATGGGATAAGATTAAGATTGCGGTAGTGAATGAAAATATAAAGACAGGCGTGATTGAAATAGAGAAGGAAATAGTAGGAGACACAACACATTATTACGCGTATTCAGGGTTTGAGACAGTAAAGTATAAAGATGAAGATGGCAAGGAGCAGAAGAAATCGCAATCGAAGTTAACCAAGAAGTGTCGTTGCCAAGACAGAGATAAGTGTGAACATGATTGGGTATTAGCAGATGAGGGAGCGGGAACAATTGTAAAATCCATAACAAAGATGTATTGGGGCCACAAAGCAAGTATTGTTGGTTTTCCTCGCCAAGGTGTGCCTTTGGATGCAAGGGCTGTGTTGGATGGGCCGACACATGATGGAGAGACATTTTTCCCGCATGTAGAAGAAGTATTTGATACATATCCGGTGATTGAAGAGTCGGTTAAAAGAGTATTGTATGATAGTGCGTGTGATAGCAAAGATTTGAAAGATAAGTTTATGGACAAACTTGGATTAGAATTAAAGGCATCTTTAAATCCAAGACGCAAGAAGGAAATAAGAGAGGGGTTGCCGCGTGGTATGGAGAAGATAACACCGTATGGTGTAGTAGTTTGCAAGAGCGGATATGAAATGGATTACAAAGGAATGCGTTATGAAAGAGAAAAATTCATTTACCATGCACCAACGGATGCAGATGGTGAATACGTGTGTTCAACATGCTGTTACCAGATAGAGTGTTGTCCTAATTCGCTAACCGGCAGGATGATTAATATATCATTTGGATTGTTACCCCACATAGACTCGGAAGATCCCCCGATGGCAAAGAGATTCAAGGCAATAATGACACGTCGTCCCTCAGTTGAAAGAATGATAAAGCGCCTGAAGTGTGATATTAGTGATGATCGTTTAAGCAAGAGAGGTAATCTTGCATTTCAGGCATACCTGGACAAAACAATGATTGCTTTCCATCTGTTGTTACAGAATTAAATTGAGGATTTTAAAGACCAAACAAAAAACTGTGGGAGTGGTGTATTCAAATTTACGAATTATCTCCATTATTGGTGCTGTACTACTTTTTTCTGTTTTCTTTTGACTTAAATCTGACATACGATTGAGAAATATTTTGTGCTGAACGCTTTTCGTTCGAGTTTATGCGGAGACTCTATAGCCAAAAAACCCTTTTGATGTTTCTAAAAAGATATCCACTTTTAGTCAGCGTCATCCGGTTAGTGTCAAATAGGGTCGGACCAAGCTAAGTTGTTGTTGTAAAAGAAGAAGACTTCTAAAATGCGGCCATTTATGTCTTTAAACACCACTTTTTAGTACAAAAAACTATCTCTAAGGTTACCAATCTATTCCTTTGACAAACGATTCAATCCCTGCAAAAAAAGTAGATAGTTAACAGTAAACAGTAGGCAAGAAGCTGCTTTAATAGTTCGAAGCAAATTGATGATTAAGGCCCACCAAACAAACCGTCGGGTAAAACCGCCATACTAATCGCCTGCCTGAATGACGTAGTCGAGGAAATTATGAACAGCGACTGTTTTTTGAAAAATGACTCGGCTTCCCCTCATGCCTGAGGTCGTGCCCAAGGCAGATCCGCCCCAGGCGTGACAGATTCGCCTCTGGCGAACAGACAGGTGGGCAAAGTTCTATTTGGTGAGGATGAGACAGAATCAGAAGATGAATAAGTGAAACAGAAGGCAACATTTTTAACCACGAAAAAAGTTCTATTAGCGTATACCGTGTGTTTCGTGGTTTCTTTAAATTCATGTTCTAATTAACATTTTCTCATTATTTACATTTGACATAGAGAAAAACTTTATGCTACATTCATTCTATGGATATTGCTGATGTCCGTAAGGCTTTTATTGGGAACAAATTTCGTTATACAAAACACGGTACGGAACAAAGAATAAACCGCCATATAACAGGTGAAGATATAAAACAAGCTATTTTGACCGGTGAAATAATTGAGAATTATCCCACCGATAAATATGGGCCAAGTTATCTTGTGTATGGAAAAACAGATATGGGAAGACCACTACACGTTCAAATAGCGCTTTTGCCAATTATAAGCATTGTAACCGTATACGAACCATATCCTGAGCAATGGATTGATAATAGAATAAGGAGAAAATAGATTATGAATAAATGTTCTGTATGTCATAGGAAAACTATCCGGAAAGATATCACTTACACTCAGTGGTATCGTGGAGAATTAGTTGCCGTGGAGAATGTTCCGGCAGAGGTATGTGAAAATTGTAACGAAGAATATTTTTCTCCAGAAACCGTTGATAAACTCCAAATTGCCATCGAGCGGCACCGCTCATATAAAACGATTCAAGTGCCAGTATTTCAACTTTTATAATTACCTGTAGAATACACAATTAAATCCTAAGAACGGCAACGTTTCTAACCGCGAAAGAACTGTTGTCTCGTCTGTTCTTTTATTCCGTGGTATCTTTTGTAGTTCCTTGTTCTTATATATGAATCTAGAATTCCTTGGAAATCAGAAAATCCTCGATAAACACAAAACAGCCTTCCTCTGTTCAAGAAAATGCCCTTCCGATATCATCCTGAAATCACTGGACTGAGAGGAAGTTAGGGGCAGCGACTGTTTTTTGAAAAAGGACTCGGCTTCCTCTCATGCCTGAGGTCGTGCCCAAGGCAGATCCGCCCCAGGCGTGACAGATTCGCCTCTGGCGAACCTTCGGCCTGGCGAATGAAGAAAAAGCACTCAAACAATATGATGTTTGAAAGGAAAGCGGGGTCATCTTGAAAGCCGAATATGCAATCTACTCTATTTTCTTTGCAAGATCCTTTAAAAAATCAGTAAACACCATGCTTATTTAATTGACAGATAAAAAGGAATTTCCTGGCTTGGCACTTTAGTCTCTAAATCGTAGACTCTACTCTCTGGGGCGTAGTCGAGTCGGGAGGCAATGGTTACATTTCGCTACTTGACATAAATACGTATATCAGAAGAAGAAAGGAGGCTGCTAATTATTACTTTACGTCATGTCTCTGATTCTATGCTTCCAATAACCAGGCTTACGACGTAGATCGGCTACTGCCGGGATAAATATCATTTTTTGCCATACCTGTATATTACTGCGGAGGGGAATTTGTGAACAAGGAACTTTCTAATTTCAGATCTCTAGGCTCCCTGTTTAGATCAATGCCTGCAATTACGGGTAAGGAATGGCTCAACTTTAAGCCTACAAGAATCCAATCCTCCAGAACAGAACGCAATTCATCCTGGCAAAATCAGAGTGTATGGCCAAATGCAACAACCCCTTTACATGATGGAATCCAGCCACTAAAAGAGTTTTCTTCCAGCCTGTTATACTCTGCCAGTTCCATAGCCTGTTCAATATATTTGCTCAAAATATAATCTTTTTCATTTCATAAACTCACAATAGATCGCTTTTTTCTAAGAATCCCATAGACTCTATAATAAACTCCCGTATTGATTTTCTATTATCAACAAATATGTGCTTATCAGGATCGCCAAAAGGATGACAATGGTATTTACCACCTTCAGAATCGTATCCATATAGTCTCCTTCTTTTGAAAACCAGGGCAAGATTAAGTTTGTCTTTTGTTGTATTTCCATATATTTGTATAAAAAGTTCATTATCTATAAACACCTTCATATTAACAATATTATCAGTTCTGTCTATCTCAATAAATTCAAGATTGTATTCATCAGCTATAGCCTTAGCATTTTCAACAAGATCGTTAATCTCCACCTGAAATGTCCTTCAGCTTTTTTTTAACCGTTTCGATACCATCAATTGCAAGTTCCCATTCCTGGGCATCTGATTCGACCTCAAATGTATAATTTTGTTTCTCTACAATATTAGCTTTTTGGAAGCCTGCAAAGTCCATATTATACTTCTTTTTGTAAGAATCATCTGTCGACCTGTAACCTGTAAGCTTCCTTACGAAATCCCTTCGCAGGACTTCTTTAAGCTCATCTTCAGTCATTTCGTCAATTCGTTTTTGCAGAGCGGATTTCATTATTGTCACCTCCTTTTGTTAAACCGTTAACATCATCTTTCATTTATATAATATGTATCCCAAAAAAGGATAATCTGAATAAAAGTCGCAAGTATATATTTTATAATAATAAAGAACGGCATTAGTCAAGGAAAAATAACAAGTTAAGCCTTCGGCGAAAATATGCAGGTAGGAGCCAACTCCAGTTGGCGACCGAATTCTTAGGGTTAAATACTGACGATCGTCCGCCTTGGCGGATTCCTACCACAAACATTGAAATTTCTATACATTAAACTATCGTAGTAAAAGGAAAGCGGGGTCCTTGAAAGCAGAATATGCAATCTACTCTATTCTCTTTGCAAGATCCTTTAAAAAATCAGTAAACACCATACTTATTTACTTGAAATATCTAAAGGAATTCTCTC
>JANLHY010000414.1 GCA_024653795.1 Candidatus Brocadiaceae bacterium
GCAAACAGGTCGCTCCTACGGAGCTGATATCTGTTATGGCATCCTATCTCGCTACAAACAGGTTGCTCCTGACGGAGCTCATGCTTGTCCTCGTGAAAACGGGGAATTGATAAATTTTTCAAAAGACTAAATTGATACGAATTTGTAATTTTGAGATTGTTTCGAATTTCGGACTTCGTTGTGAGCTCAGTCGAACGATTTAGTGCTTCGGATACTTCGACAAGCTCAGAAGCTCAGTACAGGTTTAGTGGGTTTTAATGAACAAAAACTTACAAAAACTTGTCCTCATGAAAATGGGGAAAAGAAGTTTTTACAAGGTAATACTATAACCCTTATGGAAGCCCCGGACATTCAGCCCTGTAAGGCTAAACGATAGGCAGTCTATACACACTGATACCGTGATGTCAATTTGAAAGCGCTGCTTTCAATCAGCATGGACACCCGGCAGATATTTAGCATTTTTCCCCAGTTTTGACCTAACCCCATCCCAAACACCATCAATTACGGCTTTAATATGAGCCAGGCTTTTTGTTTTTAATATAATTACCGATAAAAGAATAACCTTTATCCCATAAGACATGGTTTTTAATAAATCAAACCACTCCTTATATTTCCAATACATATTAATCTCATTTCTGAACCCATAATATAAACGAAATGGATCTTTATAAAATTCAGCCTTCCTACCACCAAAATCACTTCTAATCTTATTATCTCTTTTGTTAAAAAATATACATCCTGGTATCCAGAAAAAAATATATCCTCTCTTAGACATACGAAGTGAATATTCTCCATCGTCTCCATATAAAAAATATTCTTTGATCGGGAGACCCACAGCCTTAATTGCTTTGACACTTATCAAAGTTCCCCTCCAAGAAAAAAGACTCATTTTTGTCGGGAATGATGCCAAGTAGTCTTTGCCAGCGCCTCTCACCGCACCAACTTTTCCCAATAATTCAACCTCCATAAAACCATTAAAAAGATTTTGTAATGTATCGGGCTTAAAATCACAATCATCATCCAGAGTCAAAACAAAGTCATTATTTTCACTCGCAATTCTTAGCCCCTCATAAAAACCACCTGCACTGCCAGTGTTCTCAGCAAGACGAATATATCTGACATCCTGAAATTCTTTAACTACCTCCCGAGTGTTGTCAGGGCTGGCATTATCTATAACCACAATTTCATCAGGCATCCTCGTCTGAGATACAACCGCACCAATAACCGAACGTAACATTTCAGCATTATTGAATGTCACTATCATGACTCCTATTTTTAATTTTTCCGTCACAAACAACTCCTTTCACTTTCTCTTTTTCACAACCCGCGCCGGCACACCAACAGCTATTGAATACGGCGGGATATCATTAGTCACAACCGCTCCAGCGCCAATAACAGAACCTCTTCCAATCGTAACGCCATCCAATATAATTGCGCCCGCTCCAATCCACACATCATCCCCAATCTTTATACCAAATCCTGACATCCCCTGCTTATGAATCAATATATTAGGGTCACTGAAGACATGATTTTGTGCCATAATAGTAACATTCGGCGATATCCTGACATGATTGCCTATTTCGAGTCCGCCATTGCCGTACAAAATTGATAATCTGTTAACTGTACAATTATCCCCAATTCTTATCCACCCTTCAAATGTCCTCAATTGACTATAAGGGAATATATACGATCCCTTGCCAATCTCAATCCAGCCATCTGGTAATTCTACTATCAGCTCAGCGTACTCCCGTACACCTGAATCCTTATCAATGCGTATTCTACCAGCACCCATAATTCTGGCACGAGGTGAAATATATACATTCTCGCCGCATTTACTTAACCCCTTTATATAACACAAACACCTCTTGTAAAAATGTTTTAAAAAAACAATAATTTTAATCGAATTAAGCCTGTTCCTTAGATTGCTATCCATAGGTTTACTTTACTAAATATTATTTAAAAACAATTGCATTCAATCTCACAAAAAAATCAGCCTATGTCCATGCCATTATTAAACGCAAATAGATAGATTCCACCACTAAGGTTATTGGTCAACCAAGAGGATGGTTTCTTTAACAAATCCTTGTATACCAAATCGATAATACTATTGCAATGCCTATTAATATCAATTAAATCAGCAGAAGATCCAACTTTTTTAACCGTCTTCCAAACTTTTAATCTTTTCTGAAAACCAGTAGGCATTAAGTCTTTCACAGCAGAGAGAAAACCTAAAGAGTAAACAATAAAATCTCTTTTGAGAGGCATATTTCCTATAACATATGACTTCTTTAAGCCAACTTTCGAGGCAAGAAAAATTAATTCTCTT
>JANLHY010000512.1 GCA_024653795.1 Candidatus Brocadiaceae bacterium
GCTTCCCGATTATGACAGTATACTTGCGGAAAAAAATAGAGAACTTGCTGAAGCCAATAAAGAGCCTGGACAGACGATAGTTTATGTTAGGATAAAAAAATTGAGGGCTTCGAGGATTGAGGATCTCTCACTCCAGTTAGCATAAGTTACTTTTATATTAACAATAGTTCTTAAAAGCGAGGTTATAGAGGCAATCATAAAGAGTCTCGGGATAACGAAGGCGGCTTTTTTTATCAGGGAAAACATATCCCAAAAAACAGACTATCTTGAAATTCCTTAATGTTAAATTAATAAAGCGTATGAAAAAACTTATCTTAAAAATAGCTGAATACAAACTGGTTCTTATATCAGTAGTTTTTCTGGTAATTTTTTCAGTTGGGTGTGCGAAGAAGGATGGGAAGGAAATAAAAATTGGCGTCATTGCACCTCTAACAGGAGATGCGGCGATATATGGTACTGCTCTTAAAAAAGGATTAGACTTAGCAAAAGATACGATTAACAGTGATGGTGGTATACAAGGCAAAAATATATTGCTAATATACGAAGATAGTCAAGCTGATCCTAAAACCGCTGTTTCTGCATTTAACAAACTTTTATATGTTGATAAAGTGTCTTTAATAATAGGGGATATGTTTTCATCTACAACCTTATCGTTTGCACCATTGGCACAAAAAAATAAAATTTTGCTTCTATCCCCAACAGCATCTGCAGAAGAAATACCTAAAATAGGAGATTTTGTTTTTAGTATATATCCTTCTGATTCTTATGAAGGCAGATTCACCGCAAAGTTTGTTTCATCAAAAATACACAAGAAAACAGCAGCTGTAATTTGTGTTCAAGCAACTGCCATGTTCGCAGCAAAGAACTCATTTATTAGAACATTTAGTGAATCAGGAGGAAAAGTATTAATTGAAGAAGTTTATCCGCCAAAAACAAATGATTTTCGTTCAATATTAACCAAAATCAAAAACGTTAATCCTGAAGTTGTTTATATTCCAGGATATCTTGAAGAAATTGTAAAAATATTAAAGCAAGCAAAAGAGATGGATGTTAAAAGTCAATTTATAACAATATCCACTGCGTATGATGAAGCATTGTTTTCTTTAGCAGGTGATGCAGCAAAAGGTCTTATTTTGTCCGCACCCTTTTTTGTGAAAAGCTCAAAAAATCCTCAGATAAGTAAATTTAATGAATTTTTCGAAAAGAAATATGGTGAAGTACCGAATGTATGGGCTGCGTATGGTTACGATGCTTTAAATATTGCCAGTAAAGCCTATAAGAATTCTTTGACTAATAATACTCCATTGAATGTTGAATTAAATAAAATTAGAAATTATTCAGGAGTAACTGGTAAAACGACATTTCTAAAAAATAGAATTGTAAAAAAACAGCTTAGAATAATGATGGTAAACGATAATAATTTTATTGCTCATCGATAAAATTATGGATAGAAAAATTCATTTTGAGCGAATGAGAGAAACTAGCCGTGTAGTCATCCCTTTAATAAAAAATGCATACACAAAAATTGGCTTGCAAAATCATTCCTTGTTAGATTCATTAAATGTTATTGTTAACAAAAGAACCAATACTAATCAATGTTTGCTTAGACCATATTTAGTTAGACTCGGATTTGAATTGACGGGGGGAAACAATTGGATTGATATTGCTCCTGCTTGCGCAGCAGTTGAGATATTTAATATTTCAACATATCAAGCTAATATAGCATTTGATAACAAAATTGGTATTTGCTCTGATTTACAAAAAAACAACCAATTTATTTCATCAATGGTTTCTCTCGAACTAGCGACTAACACTATTCGGAAATTAGAAGAAAATTATGGCGACAAACTTATTTCACGAATTGTAGATAGATTTCACATAGTAAACCGTGACATATATATTGGACAATTTAATGATTTAAATGTACTTACTATAAATAATCTAAATTTGTCTATGCCAGAAGATGAATACTTATCTTTGTATCTTCAAAGATGTGAGAATCTCAGCGGAAATTTTGTTAGTTTATGTTTTGAAATAGGATGTCTATTAGGTGGATGTGACGATTATCTAATCACTGTTTTAAAAAAAATAGGAATAATTTTAGGTATTGCTGGACAGATAGTTAATGACCTTTCTGATTTTATACCTAATAATAATTTTACTGAAGTATATAAATCATATCATAGTGATATAAAAATGGGGAAAATTACTTACCCTATTTTTTGTCTTTTGAAGAATAGCTCCGATGAACAAAAACTTAAATTATTAAATATATTAAATCAACAAAAGCAAATAGATATAAGTGAAATTAAAACAATAGTAGAATATTGGAATCAGAGCGAATCTATTAGAAAAATAAGAAAATTAATATTGTCTTTACATAAAGAACTAAAAAAAGAAATTAGAAAAATCAAAAAGACTGAACATAGGAACTTCCTTAGCTTGGCTTTTTCTATTTTATCAACAAATAAATATTTAGCATCTTTTAGAAGTCACAAGCTGAATGGAGAAAACTTTAACAATGGCAACTAAAAATGAGTCAAAAGCATACATTTCTTGGAGAAGAAATCTTTTTTATTCGTTAATTCCTGCTTTAATTATTGGCATTCCTTCAGCTTTCTTTCCTACTCATACGTGGGTTCAAGCAGTTATAATTGGTTTTTTAACAACGGGACTTGGTTTTGTAATTCTAGTCCAAATAGAGATAATAGGTTTTTTCCGTCATGAAGTAGACTATAATCCAATTATTATGGCGTTGCCAGAAATTTCAAACAAGATAAAAGAAATACCTCATTTGTTTACAAAAAATGGTAGCGTAGATTTTGCATTTGATTCTTTAAAGAGAATGTCAAATGAAGGATTCGTACAAGTTAACGTTACATTGGAAGACTACATTAAGTATCTTACATTATTAATCGAAAATACAAAAATATCTCTATACGGAACTAATATATTCAGACCAAAAATCATAGAAGGCAGAATTAAGAAACATACTCCAGGAATAAGCGAATATTTAAAGATTATGCGTGAAAGTAAATGCAAAAATAAAATTAGAATCAACATAATATCAAAAAGTGATATTATAAATATTATACAGGATGCCGTAAAAGCATTAACTATTACAGATGGAAGGATAGAATTTTGCGAAAATGAATTTATTCCTGAAATAGTTTGGTATCTCAAAGAAATAAACGGCAGGGAAACTACCAACAAGGTAGACCTTTTGTGGACAACGCACGATCTCGCCATTGATGGAATTCGGCATAACAAACTTCCCAAAAGCGAAACTTCAAATAATGAAATAGACGACTATGCAATTTTTGACAAGCAAATTTTATTTCTATATGATTATAATAATGCCGTTTCTAGTGGAACTATGGTATTGCAGTGGGATTTAGAATCCAAAGAAAACAGTAAAGTAGGAAAATACTTAGCTCCATTCTTAAATATTCCGGAGCAAGTACGAAAGAAAAAGATTTTTAAAGACACAAACCTCTTTTTAAGTTTTTCAGAGTTAATTGACAGGATAAATTGGGAAAATGAGCATGTAGATATAAACGGAAGCGATATTGATATTGGAGTTCGTAATGCTTTCCAAGGATTAAAGGATAAAACCCTAAAATCTATTTATGAGTATATGAAAGCGAATGTAAAAGAGGGTAATTGGAAATTTAAAGAGGAGCATTTTATAAATTATTTAAATGCTAAAATCTGAAGAACCTAAAACATTAAAGCCTAAACCTATATAGAGAGGTTAATACATACTCTGAAAACGAAAAATACGAATCGTTTTTATTACGCTCATGGGGAAGGCTGTAAAACAGGTGCGTAGGTAGTATCAATAATTAATTGACAAAAATTGCAGGATATGTCTGACGAGCAAATTCTTAATCTTCTCAAAATCATCCGCATTTTCAAGCAGAGTATTATCATGCAAAAAAATGAGGATTTTTATCTAAAGAAAGAATTTGATGAATGGGATACTTTAAGTGATGAAGCGCTAAAAAATTTTGAAGGCTCATTGTATTAGACTGTAGACTATGGACGGTGGATTTTAGACGATGGACTGTGGAGCGAGGGCTTTAGTTTCTAGAGGTTGCTTTTTAGTTGTTAGTTATATATTGGATTATTATAGATAAATTCACAATACGTTCCAAGTAATAAGATGTTACATAGTTTTGAAGGCTTATTATAGAAAAAAATAATGAGTCGGCAGGTAATTGATAAAATACGTAATGCAATTAGATCGGGTAACTATGACTTAACATATCATGCCGTTGAGGAAATGGCAGAGGATAAACTTGTAATTTATGACGTTGAAAGCGCTATTTTAAGCGGTAAAGTTATAAAAAAATAAAAAGATGAGCCGCGTGGTATTAAATTTATAATCAACGGTGTAGGTACCGATCAATCTACATCAATAGAAGTTGTCGGGAGATTCAAAGAAACAGGGATTTTTCTGATTATTACGGTGTACAAAATTAATTGAATTTAATGGAAAAAGGGCAAATTATGTACGGTTATAAATGTGAATATTGTGAAGGTATTGTTAAAGAACGATTGGTAAAACAGGAAGTTTTTAAGCATAAAACTGGCTTTATTATGCTTGAAGACGTACCCGTTGGTGTATGCAACCTGTGCGGTTACCGGTATTATCATTCTTCTATTTTGCAGGGAATTGAAGAGATTGCCAGTGGAAAACGGCAGCCTGAAAGGACAGAAACCATACCAGTTGGGCATTTATAATAAAAAAAGTCATGATATATATTCAGACAGACTTATAAATTCAAATTATGCGTAGGGTGGATTAAGGCGTTGGTTTTTACGCCGAATCCACCTTCAATGTATTTGTAAATGGTGGGTTCGCTTCGCTTAACCCACCCTACCGTAAACCCGCATGAATAAAATGAAAAATTCCTATACGTTCAAGATAAAAGGTAAAGCTGAAAGATTGAATGTTTAACCAACTCCTTCTCAATGGCATTATTTCTGGCAGTATTTATGCTCTTATAGCGCTCGGCTTTGCCGTTATTTATAAAACTGTCCGATTTTTTCATTTCGCACACGGCATTGTCTATACGGCGGGCGCTTATTGTGCCTACAGCCTTTCCATATCTCTTGGCATAAACGTAATTCTCTCCTTTTTCCTTGCATCTGCATTTTCCGCTATTCTTGGTATAGCAATCGACAGATTCATATATCTTCCCTTAAGAAAAAACAATGCGCCTCCACTAGTATTTCTCATCGCATCGTTTGGTGTCTTTATCTTTATCCAAAACCTGCTTCAACTAATTTATGGGGCACAGATTCTTACATTAAGGACTGGCGTAGTAAAGGAAGGACATCAATTCCTGGGGGCTGTTATAACGGATATTCAGATATTGATATTGGTTGTTAGTTGTTGGTTGTTAGTGATGCTTTGGTTTGTTGTTGAGAGGACAAAGATAGGGAAGGCTATACGGGCGGTGGCAGATGATCCTGTTGGCGCAAGTGTAGCTGGGATTTATTCTGAAAGGGTCATTCTCTATGCCTTCGGTATCGGGTCTGCACTCGCAGGGGTTGCGGGAATTTTGATTTCCTACGAAACAAACATAGAACCGACTATGGGGATGAATGCAATCCTTAAAGGAATTATCGCTTCTCTTATCGGAGGTGTGGGAAATGTACCAGGGGCTATGCTCGGCAGTTTTTTCCTGGGAATTATTGAAAACCTTGGTATCTGGAAGATTCAGGCTGGATGGAAAGATACCATTTCCTTTGCCATACTCATAGTCTTCCTTCTTTTTAGACCAGAAGGGATGCTGGGGAAAAGGAGCAGCAGAGAATAGTTGTTGGTTTTTAGTTTTTGGTTGTTGGAATTATTAGGAGAGGAGGGTTTATGTATAGATTTGAAAGGCTTGAGGTTTGGAAGAGGGCAATGGATTTGTAAACATTCGGTAAAGACGTTATGCGCTGCCCATTCCCCACTTCCGTGAGGACAAGTTTGTCATTCCCGAATGCTTTTATCGGGAATCCACTGCCCAGCAGCACACGCCTGGATTCCCGCTAAGCTTGTCCTCGTGAAGACGGGGAACGGGGAAACATGCGGGAATGACATGTGTAAGACGTGTTTACCGAATATTTACATGAATTTT
>JANLHY010000554.1 GCA_024653795.1 Candidatus Brocadiaceae bacterium
AATCCTTGAAACAAAACCTACCACCTTCAACGAAATCAAACAGGCTGTCAATTCCATACTCGAATTCGCCTCTACCAACGCCTTATCAAAGAACGAAAACCTTGCCAATACCTATTTTAAAATTAAATCCAAACGACTTAAGAAAAAATGCGCCGCTTAAATTTTTAACAAAGTAATGATTGAGATTATTCCATCAAAGAGGCGAATAGTTACGCATCCTAAATGATAGGTGATTCTATAGTCCGACACCTGCACGCCGATCGTTAACCTATTATTCTTTTCGGTGACATTCCGTGTCTTTCCGTGGCAAACTGTTGTGGTAAAGATGCAGTGGTGTTATTTTGGCATGAAATAAGGACAGCAGTAGCGATCATATCTATATTTGTATCTCCTCCATCATTTCTGGTGCATAAGCATCCAGATTCAATTGTTCCTGAATAGTCTTCGCAAAGCCGAGGGCAGTTTCTTCTTCACCATGCATTACAAAAACACGCTGGGGCTTTTTCTTAAACTTGCTGAGCCAGTCCAACAGCTCATCGCGGTCGGCATGGGCAGAAAGACCGCCGATCGTGTAAATCCGGGCATTCACGGCAATCTCTTCCCCAAATATCTTTACCTTTTTTACCCCTTCAACGATACGACGTCCTAAAGTGCCTTGTGCCTGGAATCCCACAAAGATGACACTGCATTCCGAACGCCAGAGGTTATGCTTTAAATGATGCCGGATGCGACCCGCTTCGCACATCCCGCTTGCAGACATGATAATGGCCGAACTCTTAATCCTGTTGATTGCCATTGAATCTTCAACCGATTCCGTAAACTTTAAGGTAAGCGTGCCCTTGGGGAATTGTCCGGTTCTCATAAGTTCCTGGGTTTCTTTATCAAGACATTCCGGATGTTTTAATGTAATGCGGGTAGCCTGCGTGGCCATCGGGCTATCCACAAAGACCTGAAGACGGTCTAATTTCCCCTCCCTGGATAATTGATTCAAAATATAAAGAATATCCTGCGTCCGTCCCACGGCAAAGGCTGGAATGATCACATTGCCGCCCCTTTTTAGAGACTCTGCTACCGCATGGGCAAATTCATCGATGGTTTCTGTAATTCCCTTGTGTTTCCGGTTGCCGTACGTTGATTCAACAAACACTAAATCCCCTTCATCGATAGGTGTCGAGTCTTTAATCAAGGGTAAATTCTTCTGGCCGAGGTCGCCGGAGAAAATCAGCTTTTTTTCATAAGCATCTTTCTTTACCCATAACTCAACGATAGAAGAACCCAGGATGTGCCCTGCATCCTGAAAACGCACCCTGATCCCATTCCCCAAATCTATGATCTTGTTATAAACGACACCTTGAAAGTAAGACAGGCTATCCGCAGCCTCCTGAATGGTGTACAACGGTCTCATAGGTGGCTTTCCAGCCCTTAATCGCCTTTTATTTTCCCATTCCGCATCCCGTTCGTGTATGTGGGCAGAATCCAGCAACACAACACCGCTCAGGTCCACAGTGGCGCTTGTAGCAAGTATCTTGCCTTTAAAACCGTCTTTTACGAGTTTGGGGATGAGCCCTGAATGGTCCAGATGGGCATGGGTTAATAAGAGATATTGGATTTTTGAAGCATGAAATGGGAATGGTTCTGTATTCCTTTTTTCGTTGTCTTTCGTACCCTGAAAGGCGCCACAATCGACAAGGATATTTGCATCTCTTGTCTGGATATAGTAACAGGAACCCGTAACAGTCCTTGCCGCGCCAATACATGTAATATTCATATTGATTCAAGGCCTCAATAAGACAGAACCTGTAGCACGGAGGTCATTTCTCCCCTTTCCAGACATGGGGCAGGTCAATACCAACCACAAAGGTTGATGCTATATTTTCAAAAACATCAAAAATGTTTAAGGCACTGTGTTATTTTACACGTATATCATTTTTATGCAAAACCAAAACATTATTTCTCACTTTCAGCCGTGTTTTCTTTCTTGACTCTTATGGTCATTTTCATATAATAAATTTTTCTTTGTATCCGTTTAGTTTGTAATAAGGAATAATACTATCATGAAAAAGAACTATCTATTTACGCCCGGCCCAACTATGGTACCACCCGAGGTCACACTGGCCGAGGCACAGCCAATGATCCACCACAGGACTCCACAGTTTTCTCAAATCTTTTACGAAATGAGCGAGGACTTAAAATATCTGTTTCAGACAAAGACAGGCGAGGTCTTTACCCTCATGTCCTCTGGAACAGGGGCAATGGAGGCATGCGTTGCAAATGTCCTGTCTAAAGGGAATAAGGCCCTCGTGGTCGTTAGCGGAAAATTTGGTGAACGCTGGGCAGAGTTATGTAAGTGTTTTGGTATTGAAACCATCACAATCGATGTTGAGAATGGCAAGGCGGTAAATCCAGCAGACATCGAAGCAGCGCTCAAAAAGACACCAGGAATTAATGTGGTATTTACGACTCAATGTGAAACCTCTACAGGTGTGGTACACGACATAAAGACAATTTCCCCCATTGTAAAGAAACACGGCGCATTACTTGTCGTTGATGCCATTACTGGAATCGGCGTCCATCCATTATTGATGGACGAATGGAATATCGACGCCGCTATCACCGGCTCTCAGAAGGGGTGCATGATGCCTCCCGGTCTGGCCTTCGTTTGTGTGAACAGCAGCGCCTGGAGTGTCATTGAAAAGACGGATTTACCCAGATATTATTGGGATTTCAGAAAGATGCGTAAGGAATTAAAGGACAAAACGACTCCGTTTACCCCTGCCGTCTCACTGGTTATGGCTATGAAGACAGCCCTGGACATGATCAAAAAGGAAGGGATTGAAAACGTGTGGAAGAGACACGCCCGCCTCGCCCATGCAACGAGGGAAAGCGCAAAGGCGCTCGGATTGGAACTCTTTGCCGGCGAACATTCCAGCAACGTACTGACCGCAATTAAAGCGCCCCAAGGAGTGGATGTGGACAAGATTATCAAAAAGCTGCGCGATGAAACAGGGGTAACCTTTACGGGTGGCCAGGATGAATTAAAAGGAAAGATTATCAGGATTGGTCACATGGGTTATGTGAACGACTTCGACATCAT
>JANLHY010000195.1 GCA_024653795.1 Candidatus Brocadiaceae bacterium
ATATCCGCACGATTGAAGGGCCACAGGGGGCATGGATTACCGTAGACGGGAAAAAGGTATTAAATCTCTGTTCAAATAATTATCTCGGATTTGCCAATAGGCCCCTGTTAAAATCCACCGCGCAAAAGGCCATTGAAGCGTATGGCGTGGGGCCCGCAGCGGTGAGGACTATTGCCGGGACAACAACACTGCACAAGGAACTGGAACGAAAACTTGCACTCTTTAAAGGAGTGGAAAGCACGATAACCTTTCAATCGGGATTCTGTGCAAACCTTGCCGTTATTCCTGCAATCGTCGGTGAAGGGGACGTTGTCTTCTCTGACGAACTCAATCATGCAAGTATTATTGATGGGTGTCGCCTTTCCAAGGCCAGGGTCGTCCGCTATGAGCACTGCAATTCTAAAGACCTTCAGGCAAAGATTTCTGAGGAAAAGGGTGCCAGGCGCATGCTTATTATCACAGACGGTGTTTTCAGCATGGAGGGAGATATTGCACCATTACCAGAAATCGTGGAAATTGCTGAAAAGTATGGAGCAATTACCATGGTGGATGATGCGCACGGAGAAGGGGTATTGGGGCGAGGTGGTAGAGGGATTGTTGACCACTTCAGCCTGCACGGCAAAGTCGATATCGAAGTGGGCACTTTATCAAAGGCATTTGGTGTTGTGGGTGGCTATATAGCAGGGAGTAAAAGATTGACAGACTATCTGGCACAAAAGGGACGGCCCTTCCTCTTTTCGAGCGCCGTGACGGCAGCCGATGTGGCGGCATGTATTGCTGCCGTGGACAATCTCATAGCCTCTGATACACTCGTCAAACAACTCTGGCAAAATACCGAATTTTTTCAAGAAAAGATGAGACAGATTGGATTTAACCTCGGCAATACAAAAACGCCAATTACCCCTATTATGATAGGAGATGCAAAGGTAGCTAAGGATTTTAGCCAGAGATTATTTGAGGAAGGCATCTTTGCCCAGGCCATTGGTTATCCAACGGTACCCATAGGCAAGGCACGCATCCGTGTAATGCTTTCGGCTGCACACAGCAAAGACGACCTTGCCTGGGCGATAGAACGTATTGAAAGAATTGGAAAATCTCTGGGGATACTGAAGTGAATATTCATTCATTTCTATTGATTTTTTAAAGAAAAACGTTTAATATTCGACTTTGTATTTGCTTGAATAAATTCTTAATTTTTTATTTTTGGTTATGTTGATTTGGGTATTTTCATATGAAAAAATTTATAATCGTAACGAGTTCAATAATATGTATGATGGGAAGTATTTTTGGTTGCGGAAAAAAAGAAACGGGAAAGTTAGAAGAAAGAATAGTTTCTGCAGAAAAGAAGCATGAGTTTATCAAGAATGAACAAGGCTTTATCGTGCACATGAAAGACATCAAGGTACTGCTGAAACATTTGTCGACATCCATTAATCAGCAGGACTGGGAGGCCATTAAACTGGATACGAAAAAACTTAAAGATGCAAGTCCCGTTGTCTTCACTGGGGCAAATAAAGATGAGTTACCTGTGGAGTTCGTAAACCTCGATGTTAAGTTCCATCTGAGCGCCCTGGAGTTGATTGGCGCTTGTCAGGAGATGAATAAGGACAAGGCGACGGCTGCCTTTTTCAAGGTGGTGAATAGCTGTGACGAGTGCCATGCCAAATTTAATCCCAAAGAGGCCTCCACCTCATGGTTTCAATAGCGTTGGACAAACGGTACAACCACAAGTATATTGTTGTTAGTGATAGATACTATATTGCCAATAAAGTAATTGGTGTAAAGGAATGAGATGGTATAAAGATGTTCATGGCCGCCAAATTCGATTTACGGAGTTTAGTAAGGATGGGTTAAGCGAAGCAAACCCATCACAAAGCCGTTTAAACGGTTTAAGCTGTTTAAACCGTTGTTGCGTGTGCTACGCTTCATTCAACCTTGTTTAGAAAAGGGGGTGAGACCTGTGGCGTGGGGAAAAAAACGATTGATTGATTATGCCGCCTGTGGCGGGTGAGCGGGCAAAGTCCCCGTTGAAGACATGGCGTACATAATCAACCATTTACCCGAATACCCAAATGAGCGAGTGTTGGTTGGTCCCAAGACCTTTGCCGATGCGGGCATTTATAAGATTAGCGACGATATGGCCACGGTGTCAACCCTGGATTTCTTTACTCCAGTTGTGAATAACCCGTATGATTACGGACAAATCGCCGCAGCCAATGCCCTGAGTGATGTCTATGCCATGGGCGGCAAACCCCTCACGGCAATGAATATCCTCTGCTACCCGATAAAATCACTGGATAGAGATATCGTGGTTGAAATTCTTAAGGGTAGTGCGGACAAGGTCGATGAGGCAGGGGCTGTTATCATAGGTGGTCACACCCTTCAGGACAGTGAGATCAAATATGGGTTATCCGTTACAGGAATTATCCATCCCGACAGGATTGTGACCAATGCAGGTGCGCGGGCAGGTGATGTGCTTGTATTAACAAAGCCTCTTGGTACGGGTTTGATTATTTCGGCTATTAAGGCGGATAAGGTTCTTGAGGAACATGTAAATCTGGCGACCAGGAGCATGGTTTTGTTGAACAAGACGGCCTCTGAGGCGATGCTGGAAGTAGGCGTCAGCGCGTGTACGGACATTACAGGTTTTGGGCTTATGGGTCATGCATACGAGATGGCGGAGGCCAGCAAGGTAACGTTATCCTTTTTTGCCGGACGCATACCGATATTCGATGGCTGTGAACGCTATGTCAAGATGGGATTGATACCGGGGGTATCAAAGCTCAGTAAAAAATATTTAAAGGATGCAATTAGGATTAATCCCAAGGTACGAGAGGAGTTAGTGGACGTCTTGTTTGATGCCCAGACCTCTGGTGGTCTGCTTATCTCGATTCCCAAGGGGAAGGCGGAGACACTCTGTACAAAACTCAAAGAAAGAGGCGCTCTGACGTACGATGTCGTTGGTGAAGTACATCAAAGGGAAGATGTTTCTATTATTGTTATGCCATGAAAAGCAGGTCGATGAAATTAAGTATTCTTATATTTACTGCCTCATGTTTGATTATTGTCTCTTTTGTTATCCGATTAGTCTTTCATAAAGATACGATAACAGCTATGGGTGGTATGAATGCAGTAATAGATGAAGATACCTTTACACACCAGCGGAAACGGATGGTGAAAGAACAGATTGCCTATCGGGGCATAACGGATAAAGGGGTGTTAGTGGCTATGGAGACGGTGCCCCGCCACCTGTTTATTCCCGAAGAAAATCGGTCGTATAGTTATTATGACCAGCCTTTGCCGATAGGTTTTGGCCAGACAATCTCTCAGCCATATATTGTGGCATTTATGACGGAATTGTTGAAGCTGGAAAAGGGTGATGTTGTATTGGAAATAGGGACTGGTTCAGGTTATCAGGCTGCCATCCTCTCCAAACTGGTAAAACAGGTATATACGATAGAAATTATAGAAGGACTGGGTAAAGAGGCCTCTAAGCGGTTGAAAGCCATGAGTTATAATAATGTGGAAGTCAAGATTGGCGATGGTTACAAAGGGTGGCCGGAGCATGCACCGTTTGATGCGATTATAGTCACTGCAGCCGCAGAGCATGTTCCGCAGCCTCTTGTCGACCAGCTCAAACCCGGTGGCCGATTAATTATTCCTGTTGGTGGTGTTTATGAAGTGCAGGACCTGATGTTGATTACCAAAGACGCCTCTTCAAAGGTTGTGAAAGAGTCCATTATCCCCGTCCGATTTGTTCCACTTATAAGAAAATAAATGAGTTATTCAACCGTCACACTCTTGGCAAGATTTCTTGGTTTATCAACATCACAGCCCCGCATAACCGCTATATGATAGGCCAGTAACTGGAGGGGAATTACAGAGAGCATGGGTATGAGGGGGTCTGTTGTTTTGGGTATATAAAATACATGATCTACCTTTTCTATAATCTGTTCGTCCCCCTCCGTCGCAATGGCAATGACCCTTCCGCCCCTTGCTTTGACCTCTTCGATGTTA
>JANLHY010000598.1 GCA_024653795.1 Candidatus Brocadiaceae bacterium
ATTTTACAAGTACTTACGGATTCTGATTACAAAAAAGAACCTTCCATTCTTCATAAACAATTGCCTTTGTTCAACTTATAACCGGACACTAGTGATCCCACATCAATAAATCATGCTTTATAAATTTTTCAACAGAAAGACGCAAAAGCTGTCCATATTTTAAAGCGCTTTCCTCTGGCTTTAAATTCCCGCTTTGAGCATTTTGCTTTATTTCTTCATTACATTTTTGTACCTCCGCCGTCAAATCGAAACCAGGATCGAAAAATATAAAACTGCCACCAAAATCTTCATGATTTCTCAGAATGCCGAACTTGTTAGCATCGTCGCATTTCTTAAGGTATTTAAAAAACAAGGGGTGGTGAGTGAATACAATTACTTGTGAAAATTCCTGCACTTTCTTGTGCGTAAGCTCAGCGAGAATCTTCAAGTTTGGCGAATCTAAACTTGTTATCGGATCGTCAAAAATCAAAACCTTGTTTTGCTTGTTTGGCAAATTTTCATTGATGGCAAAGAAAAAGGCAAGGGAGATGAGTTGCCGTTCTCCTTCGGAGAGTCCATCTTTAAACTCTCGTTCGTTTCCATTTTTATCCTTGATTCGGAACGCAAAAGAATAATCCTTTGTATTTGGGGCGGGCTTGATGTGTTCAAGCGTAAAACTCAAATTAAACTTACCAAGTATAGCTATCATCTGATTTATGACACTTTCCGGTATGGTTTCTGCGAGATAATCTTTTAATTCTTCCTGTGCCTTTTTAAGTTCATCAGACAGCGACTTCTGTTTCGCAGTAGCTTCATTTTGATTTTTGATGTGTTTGATTTTGTCGCTCGTTAGAAAATCGGCCAGTCCCCGCAATTCCGTCTGCTTTTGGGTCTTTTCCTGAATTTCATTTGTGATATTGCTCTGGTCAGAATACTTATTCTTAAAATCAGTAACGGCTTTATCCTTTGCGACAACCAACTTATTCAAACCCTCAATAGATTTTTCTATTTCCCCAATCTTTTTGAAGATTGCTTCATAAATATTTGCTACATTAACCGGCTTCCGATCAATGCTTTTCAATGATTCCAACGCCCCAAGAAGTTCATCTAATTCAGAGATAGAAATATTACTAAATTTTTTCGTATGTTCGGTTTTCTCATATAGGTTGTAAATATCTTGAATTTCAAAATCCGTCTTTACCTTTTCCAAAGTGTCAAAAATAGCCGCCGCTTTTGCCGGAAGCAAATTTAGGTTTGATTTTATTAATTCCAACTCGCTTTTCCTCGCTTGAATATCAGACAAATACTTTCGCTTCGCGGTCTCGTAAGTTTGGTCAAAGGCGGCTCTATAGTATTCAATGACTTTCGACGCATTTGCGAGCGGCTGCATACACAAAGGACAATCTTCGCCGGTGTAGTTTTGGGGAATTTGGTCTTTAGCTGATTCAATAAAGCGTTTATGTTTTTCAAAGTGAGATTTGATTTTTGCATCCGCATCATTCTGCGCTTTTTCTTTTATTTGGCGAGTAAACAACTCTGCATAATTTTCTTTAGGAGACAAAAAGGTGGAGAACACAACCTCATTGATCGAGGTAAGACGGCTTATTTCTGAATATTTATTGTTTAGCTTTTGAAGGGTCGCCAAATCCGCTTCAAGCTTCTTCAGTTCTTCCAGTGCTTTGGTTATTTGCTCCTTTTTATATTTTTCGTCCTTATTCTCATAAGTACAGAAAAGTTCTTTGTCTTTATCAGTAAATTTTTGTCCTAAATTATCAGCTTGGGACTTTTGAAAAGTTTCCAGTTCCTCTCTCTTCTTTTCAACCGCTACTTTCAGTTTGTTCGCCTGCTCGTCTAAATCAATAATTAGTTTTCCTGCTTTTTGTGTATGTGCTCCCTGTTGGAGATTGCTTGATCTTACGCCGTGCGTATGAACATTGGCGTTAATAAAATCAACATCAAAAAACAAGAAAGCATTTTTTGATAGTGTGCTGGGAGTCCAATTCCCGTTTTCGTATTTGTAAATTTGATTATTGTTTTGATATTTTATCTCTATTTCTGCTAAGTTTGGCGTATTTTGAAAATCTTGCTTTTGAGAAAGGCTTTTAAAAATATCACAAACAGAAGATTTGCCCGATCCATTCTCACCAAAAATGATGTTGAATTTTTGAAATGACCTTTCTTGACCCGATTTATCTTTGCAAAACTCATCCCAAGAGAATTCTTGAAATGACTTATACTGCTTAATTTTAGATATTTTCTTTATCATAATTGTCATAAAGAATGAGAAATCTCCTCCAAAATCTTTTTGCTCTCCGCATCCAACTTTTTCATTGATTTCGAAATCTCTTTTGTCTCGCGCAGTGCCACTTCACCGCCTTTGCTTGGATTCTTCACCGACAGATCAAAAGTATTCTGATCAATACTGGGCACATCCACCGACCACTAGTTTTTTATTTTGCCAATTATTTTTCATTGCTTTCTCCTTCTCCCAACTCCAAGCGCTTTATCTGCGGAAGCGTTACTAACCCGCTTAAATCGCCATACATGCCGACAGTATTTGTAATAACTTTTTTGATCTGTTTTTCCCGCTCGGACCAAATTTTCTCATACGCCATCCTCTCTTTTCTTAATCCTTCATCCATACTGGTAAAAGCTTCCACGATTGCTTCTACTCGTTGTTTAAATTCTACACCAGTCAGATAACTGTAAAGTACTTCCATTTTTTCATTTTTGCCGACTGACATAGCCTTCTCGCGGGTAAGAGATTCTAAATTTATTCGTAATGCAGTCGCTAAAGCTACCGCGAGTTTTATATCGCAAATCCACACACCGTCACGAAAAACAAACCCTTTCACATCTTCTGGCAACACTACGGACACAATTACCGCCACGTCTGCTTTAATCGCCCGTTGATCATCTTTGAGTTTTTGTATCCAACCTTCGCTCCACGCCTTGGTCTTTTTGGATTCCCACACAATTTGCCCGCACTCCCGACCAGAACGATCTTTTACTTTCTGAATAATATCAGCACCACTAACACCTTTAGGGACTGGTACAATTTCATCATGCGGAAATTCAGCTTTCAGCAGTTCTTCCAATGCTAGCTCTAAAACTTCGCCTTGTGTTTGCTGTGATCCTTGCTCTAGTTTGCGCGCAAGATCATCTTTTGCCTTGGTCGCATCTGTCAGTTGCTTTTTTAATTGTGCGATAACGTACTGCTGCTCCTCGGCCGCTTTTTTGGTTGCTTCTTCAACAATAGCCCTCTTAGCCTCTTCCATTTGACGCATTTTCTCCAGTTCAAACGCCTGCTTGTCTTCCTCTAGTTTTATTTTTTCCTTGCGCAGCTCTACCTCATTCTTTGTCGCCTGCGTTAATTTCTCATCTTTGTTTTTTAACTGCTCTTCTAAAAGCGCTGTTTTCGCATCTTGTTCTTTCTCCGCTTCCGCTCTAGCCTCTTTGAAAAGTTTCAACTTCGCTGCCGACAACTGCCCGGCTACTTTTTCTGCCACCACTGACTCAATATTTTTTTTGCTCTCGGCGATTTCGGCAGCCTGTTTTTTTAATTCCTCGGACTTCTGCGCAAATTCTTGTTCTCTAATTTTTTGCGTTGCCTCAAAATCCTTTTTGATCTTTTCTTCAATTTGGCGCGTCAAAACATCATCAATGGAAATTGATTCCCCACACTTTGGGCACTGAATCTTTTGCTCATTAGTTCTCATATTTATTTTCCTCATTGATTATCGGTAAGGCGCAACTTGCCGTCTTCTGCAATCACTTTCAGTCGGTTACATTTTGTAACCGACTCATTGAAACTGCCCAGTTGGTGACAAGATGTCACCGACACAGGACAGCCTTACATCTCCCGCTATCATTTTCAACTGGTGACAATTTGTCACCAGTTGGCTGCCTTCCGTTTTGAGCCGTTCTTTTAATTTATTCCAATACTTTCGGGCGGTTTGATAGTTTGGCTGCTGTATTAATGCCTGAATAATATCCACAACCGAGAAAAACCAGGTTTCAGTTTCTTCATCGTACAGACGGCGGATTTTGTAATCTTCAAAAATTGCTAAATTGTTTTTCATAGCAACCCCCCAATTACTTTCAAAATCTCCGAGCTTTCCAGATCAAGCCGTTGCATCTCGTCCAGTACCTCCTGCGGATCACGTAGCGCCGTTTCATCTTTTTTATGCGGATTCTTCACCGACAGGCCGAATGTGGTTTTATCCACATCGGACACATTCACCGACCAGGAGTTTTCCGAATCAGCTTTGGTCTTTTGCAATTCCACAAACTCCGCCAGATCGTTTTCGTTCAGCGGGTTGGTCTTGCCCAGGTTCCGCTCCAGATTGAGCTGATAAAACCAGACGTTTCGGGTCGGCGCGCCTTTTTCAAAAAAGAGCACCACGGTTTTCACGCCCGCACCGGCAAAAGTGCCGCCGGGCAGATCCAGCACCGTATGCAGATTACAACTTTCCAACAACAGTTTGCGCAAAGATACGGATGCATTGTCAGTATTGGAAAGAAAGGTATTCTTAATCACCACACCCGCTCTTCCACGCGCTTTCAGGATTTTGATAAAATGCTGGAGGAACAGAAAAGCGGTTTCGCCGGTTTTGATAGGGAAGTTCTGCTGTACCTCGGCGCGTTCCTTGCCGCCAAACGGGGGATTGGCAAGGATGATGTCGTAACGGTCTTTTTCCTGGATATCGGCCAGGTTTTCCGCCAGCGTGTTGGTATGCACGATGTTGGGCGCTTCGATGCCGTGCAGAATCATGTTCATCGTGCCGATGATGTAGGCAAGCGACTTCTTTTCCTTGCCGTAGAAGGTTTTTTCCTGGAGCGTTTCCGCGTCTTTGGTGGTCAGGTTCTTGCTGGTTTTCAGGTATTCAAACGCCTCCGCCAAAAAGCCAGCCGAAGCGACCGCGCCGTCATACACCTTGTTTCCGATGGTGGGAGCAACCACCTTCACGATGGTTTTTATGAGCGGACGGGGCGTGTAGTATTCTCCGCCGTTTCTGCCTGCGTTGCCCATGTTCTTGATTTTGTCTTCGTACAGGTGCGACATCTCATGCTTCCCATTTGTATTGTTTGTCAATAATTCCTTCATAGGATTTACCGGCAAGCTCTGCCGCGGTTTTTTTGTCCTTCTCAAAATCATCCAGATATTTCAGGAAAAGAATCCACGAGGTTTGCTCCACATAGTCCAGTTCGCTGCCGCAACCGGCGTCTTTGTGGAGGATGTCGTCTATATTCTTGAAGGTTTGTTCAAACAAGGCGATTTCTCCTGGGTTAAATTTCTTCTCTTGCGTCCGGCATTAAAGGGCGTGATTGGGGAATCTTAGCCGTTTTTCAACACTGAGTCAATAATTAAGTATGGCGTCCCTGGAATCCTCGTGAGTCAGGGAAGGAAACGATTACGAGAAACACGACAAAGGGGATAAAAATCTTTTGAGAATTATTGAAACAATTGAAGCAAATTTGTTAAATTAGACCTACGCAGTCCCCCTTAATAAAGGGGGATTCAGGGGGTTGTATTTTTTCTGAGGTTATTCCCCATTTTCATGAGGACCAGTTTATAACCCCCTAGCCCCCTTTTCTAAGGGGGGATTCTCTATGCCATGCTACCCTGCAACCCGCATAAATAAAATCAAAATTCCTATACCATTAAATTAATAGTATCTTACTAAAAATATTTTGCCCATTCCCCGTTTTTACGAGGACAAGTTTAGCAAAAAATGTAGCGCCGAACCCTTGTGGTCGGCTAAGGGCTGGGGATAAACCACCCGCGCTACGCATTCCGATTTATTCGGGTTAGGGAATTATCCTAATTTTTTCTTGACCAATATAAGCAGGGGTATTGAAGTAAGCTGCGCTACGACTGAGAATGCGATAAGGGATATAAGGGAGATATCGTAGAGAATCCCCATCAATGCGCTGCCGAGAAACCAGAAGATTCCATAACCTGTGTTAAAAATGCCGTATCCTGTGCCTCGCCTGCTAGTTGGAACCATATCTGCAATTGCAGCCCTCATGATGGATTCCTGCGCCCCCATGCCCATACCCCATAATGCCATTCCAATAAGGGCGAAGGAAAAATTTCCCAAAAAAACCAGCGGAGCAAAAAGCATTGAAAATAGAGAGACAATAATCAATATAGAAATACCTTTGCGATCAAACAGGTATCCGAACAAAAGCGCCGCAATGGCGTCGACACCCATCGCAACAGCATAAAATACAGGAATCCAGGTGTCTGAAACAGTTGATACTTTTTTAAAATGGTACGCAATCAGTGGAAAGTCTGCATAACCTGCGGCAATAAATGCAACGGCAGCGAGATAAAGCCAGAATTTTTTGGGGAATCCCTTTGTCTCCAGTTCAGGCTGAACCACTTCCAGATTCCGTGGTTGTGGGTATAACCATCGGGCTGTCATGAGCACACTTATTGCTATGAATGCCGGTATAAGTAGCGTAACAAAGCCTGTCCGATAGCCTCCTTTAAAATAAAGTACGCCACCAACGATAAGAGGTCCAAGCACTGCTCCAATCTGGTCTAACGCTTCGTGCAATCCAAAACCCTTTCCCCTTCCGATCTCCTTGGTTGCATGAGAAAGCATTGCATCGCGCGCCGGGGTTCGAATTGCTTTTCCTATGCGCTCCGTAATCATGAGAACGGCTGCAATCTCCCAGCGTCCCGCCAGAGCCAGGGCTGGTACTGCCAGCATATTTAAGGTATAGCCAAACAAGGTGATCGCCCAATATCTTCCAATTCTGTCGCTGATATATCCTGAGACTAGTCGCAGGCTATGTCCGATTAACTCGCCAAATCCAGCAACGATTCCAACCGTAGTTGCGCTTGCCCCAAGTAAAGCCAGATACGGGCCGTTTATGCTGCGGGCGCCTTCGTATGTTATATCGGCAAAGAGACTCACTATACCGAGCAATATGATGAATATTAGTGCATTTGCTTTAGAAGTATTGTTGTTGATTATGGTTGTGCTTGATGGGTTTTGCATAGTAATAAATTTTTGCAATCCTGATAATCGTTCGACTGATCCTTCGACAAGCTCAGGATGCAGTGCCGTTCATGGTGAGCCTGTCGAACCATCACGACGAAGTCTTTGTTCATCTGCGTCCATAAATAAAGAGGTACCAGTTCAGCACCCCCACCTGGCTTCCCCCATCAAGGGGGAGGAAGCGGTTTTCCCCGCCCCTGGTGGGAGGGGTTAGGGGAGGGGTGGTGAACTGATACATAAAAAAATACATACTAATAAATTTAAAATGTTGAGTCAAGTAAGTTAAAGATGTTATTATATTTATACAGGATTAGCATGAGATAGGGATAACGTTTCACATTACAGAATATTTTTCGACCAAATAAAAATAGTAATAATTTCTTAACAAAAATATTTTGACATTTCCCCGTTTTCACGAGGACATTTTTAGCAAATAAATGTAGCGCTGATCCCTTCCCCGATCGTAGTCGAGGACAGGTGTGGTCGGCCAATGGCGGGGGATAAACCACCCGCGCTACGGATTCAGACTCGTTCGGGTTAGGGGTTTTTCATGGGTGAATTTTCATTCATACAATGGATCCGGAAAAGGCAGAAAAGGCGTAAAGACGTTATTCTGGGTATCGGAGACGATTGTGCTGCAATAAATGTTTCTTCGGACAGACTCTGCCTCATTACGACTGATATGTTAGTGGATGGCACACACTTTGATCTTGAAAAATGCACCGTTCGTGATGTTGGGAGAAAGGCAATTGCATGCAGTATCAGTGATGTGGCAGCTATGGGATGCCAGGCTACGGTTGCAGTGGTTTCTGTCTGTTTTCCTAACCAGACTACTGAAAGATTTGCAAAGGAACTATATAAAGGGATATGGGGTATTGCAGATAAATATGACATCGAGATTGTGGGTGGAGACATTATTAGCGGGCATAGTCCTTTGTGTATTAATGTGACCATGTTAGGGAGGGATGATGGATTAAAACCAGTCAGACGCTCAGGAGCAAGAGTGGGGGACATGATTCTGGTAACCGGAACGCTGGGTGGCTCGCTTCTTGGCAAGCATCTTTATTTCGAACCGCGAATCAAAGAGGGGATTGTATTAAACAAGAATTTTTCGATTCATGCCATGATCGATATCAGCGATGG
>JANLHY010000603.1 GCA_024653795.1 Candidatus Brocadiaceae bacterium
CGGGCGGGTGGGCGAGTCCCGTCAAACGGTAGCGAAACAGCAAATTGAGGGCTTTTCGAGCGCCCTGGAGATGTATAAACTCGATACTACGAAGTATCCTACGCAGGAACAGGGCTTAGAGGCGCTTGTTATACAACCGCAGGGGATTACTAATTGGAAGGGGCCGTATTTAAAAAAGAAGTTTATCCCAAAAGACCCCTGGGGGAAGAATTATGTTTATACCTATCCGGGCGAGCATGGTGACTACGATATCGTTTCGTATGGCGCAGACGGCAATTCCGGAGGGGACGGTGAGGATAAGGATGTGTTGAGCTGGGAGTAAGGGGGAATAATGTCAAATGTCAAAGGCCAAAGCTCAAAGTTCAAAGAAAAGAGGTAACAGTTCAACCCACCGCAAAGACGCAAAGGACGTCCTCCCCCATATCCCCCTCCAGAGGGGGACAGGAGGAGGAATGGAAAGTTGAGAGGTTGAGATTTTCTCAGCTTCTGCCTCTCTTCTTTGTGCACTTTGCGCCTTTGCGGTGAACTTTTATATTATTATGGATCAAACAGTGACTTATAATATTGGTGATGTGTTAACGGAAATCGGCAAGGTGACCCGGGCCGATTTGGATCGCGCCATTGAGGTACAGAGACAGACAGGTCAAAAACTGGGGCGTATCCTGATTGATTTGGGCACAGTTTCCGAGGAAGACCTCAGGCTTGCCTACGGTAAATTGCTCCAGATACCTATTTGGGAGAAGAAAAAGGATGACCGGTATCCATTGATAGAGGGTATCCCTAAGATATTCTTTGTGACAAATCGCGTGCTTCCGCTCAGGGTATACGATGGTATGTTAGATATTGCCCTTGCGGATCCTCAGGATTCACTGCTGTTGGAGACTATTGCCTCCGCCACGAATAAGCAAATAGGGGTATTTGCAGGTTGTGAAAAAGACATTCTGGCTTCCCTCGAAAGCCTTTATGAAGGCGAGGTTAAAGAAGAGGATACCGTTACCTCCAGTATTGAGGTAATGGAAGACGTCGAGCACTTGCGGGACATGGCTTCTGAGGCGCCTGTTATACGGCTTGTGAACAGCGTATTGACGAAGGCAATCGAGGTAGGGGCAAGCGATATACATCTGGAGGTTTTTGAAAGGAACGCGCGGTTGCGGTATCGTGTAGATGGCGTCTTGCGGGAGCTTACGCCGCCGCCCCGTGAAATTTATAATGCCATTATTTCACGTATTAAAATCCTGGCCAAGCTGAATATTGCCGAGAAGCGGCTGCCTCAGGACGGACGAATCAAGATGAAGGTGGCGGGCAAAGAGGTGGATTTGAGGGTCTCCATTATCCCGATGAGCCATGGCGAGGGGGTGGTGATGAGGATTTTGGATAGAACTGCGGTTATGCTTGATTTAGAAAAACTGGGATTCAACCAGGAATTTCTGGTTAAGTTTCGACGTATGATAAATAAGCCGGAAGGCATGCTGCTGGTGACAGGGCCAACGGGAAGCGGTAAGACGACGACACTGTACGCCGTGCTCAAGGAAATAATTTCACCGGAGATAAAGATTGTAACGGTGGAAGACCCTGTGGAATACAGCATGGATGGCGTGAATCAGATACAGGTAAATCCACAGATTGATTTGACCTTCGCATCAGGGTTGCGTTCTATTTTACGACACGACCCCGATGTCATTCTTATCGGTGAAATCCGTGACCGGGAAACGGCAGCGATTGCCATACAGTCTGCATTGACAGGCCATCTTGTTTTTTCAACGCTCCACACAAACGATTCTGCATCGGCCTTTACCCGTTTGATGGATATGGGGATGGAGGATTATCTGATTTCTTCGTGTATAATCGGCGTCATGGCGCAGCGGTTGGTGCGAAAGCTGTGCGCAAAGTGCCGTGAAGCGTATTTGCCGGAGGCGGAATTCCGCAAAACGACAGGGCTAAAAGAAGGAGAACCCCTATACAGACCCAAAGGCTGTGACGAATGTAATAATACGGGTTTTAAAGGCAGAAAATGCATTGCGGAGTTTTTGTATGTTGACGATGCCATACGGCGACTTGTCTTAGCCCACAAGGATTCCAGTGAGATTATGAAAGAAGCGGTAAAGAGAGGGACAAAACTTTTGTGGGAGGATGGCCTCGATTCCGTTCGCAAGGGAGAAACGGCGCTGGATGAATTGTTGCGAGTGTCGTCTGATACAGAGGCATAAGAAGAGTTGGCGAGACCAACAAAAAACATTTGAAACTACAGATTTCGCGTAAATATTCGGTAAATACGTTATGCACTGCCCATTTTGTCATTCCCGAATGCTTTTATCGGGAATCCACCACCCATCAGCACACGCCTGGATTCCCGCTAAGCTTGTCCTAGTGAAGACGGGGAAACATGCGGGAATGACATGTGTAAGACGTGTTTACCGAAAGTTTACGATTTCGCAGATTACAGAACTGTGTAGGGGCAGGTTTCAAACCTGCCCCTACAGTAAATACGATGAATGAATGCATGAATGTTTGTTGTTTTTCAAAAAACCGCGGCTGGTTCAATCTTGCAGATTGAACCGTCTATTGTAACCGGACTATAAGACGTAGAGACAGGTTTGAAACCTGTCTCTACTCCTGCGAAGATTTCAATGTAGGGGTTGAAGATTTTCAACCCCTACATAAAGCTTTTCTTAAAAATCTTCCTGTGTAGGATCGTTTAATTTCTATAATTTGTTCGGGTGTGCCTGTAGCCACAACCTCACCGCCGTGTATTCCACCTTCAGGGCCTAAGTCGATGATGTAATCTGCCGTTTTGACGACTTCCAGGTTGTGTTCTATAACCAATACGGTATTGCCCAGATCGACTAATCGGTGTAAAATTTTTAGAAGCTGTTGTATATCAGCAAAGTGGAGTCCTGTAGTAGGTTCATCCAGGATATACAGTGTTTTCCCGGTTGCCTGTTTGGATAGCTCCGTGGCAAGTTTGATTCGTTGCGCCTCTCCTCCTGATAACGAGGTGCTGGGCTGCCCTAGTTTCATGTATCCCAACCCGACGTCCACGAGTGTTTTTAAAATCCGTTCGATTTTTGGAATATTTTTGAAAAATCGGTGCGCATCTTCAACGTACATATCCAGAACGTCCGAGATGCTTTTATCCT
>JANLHY010000616.1 GCA_024653795.1 Candidatus Brocadiaceae bacterium
TGACAGCAGGATTTCTCAGGAGAAAGATGGAAGAATACGAGAAACTACAAACGGAGTTGAGGGAACTAAAGCAAGAACTCCATGAATATAACAAGTCAAATGATTAGGAACAAATAGCGAACAACTAAACCTTCAACATACTAAAAGATACAATTAGCTTGAATGTCAAGGAATTTCAATCTTTTGTGATTCCCCTCTAGAAAGAGGGGCTGGGGGTGTGTTATGGCAAACTTACACACCCCTTTATCCCCTCTTTTTAGAGGGGAGCTTAAAAGTCGCTACCGCAGGCAGCCTAATTTAATGTTAGGAATTTCAGAGTAGGTACACGGTGCTCCGTGTCCTTATGGAACTGGTAGTTGCTGTAAGTTACACCAATAATAGTAATGTAACTGAGAGGGACGGAGTCCAGATGCATTTCACCATTAGTCATATATTTAAATGAAACGAAACAGACCAGACAGACCAGATAGACGAGACAGACGAATAGACAAAATGACCCAGTACAGACCAAACATAGTAGTTCAGGCTGAAGAGGGAACAATTTTGTATATTTTTTATACACGCTTTTTAACAAAGTAATGAACAAAATTGATTGGGGGGTAACATAGGAGGAAACATGCTTAACAACAAAACCATTTTAATCACAGGTGGTACAGGTTCTTTTGGTAGGAAAATGGTTCAGAATATTTTAGAGCATTACAAACCAGAAAAGCTTATTGTCTTTAGTCGGGATGAACTTAAGCAGTTTGAAATGTCCCAAAGATGGGGTAAGGACAAATATCCATGCATCCGTTATTTCCTGGGTGATGTCAGGGATAAAGAGAGATTGATTCATGCCTTTCATGGTGTGGACTATGTTATTCATGCCGCTGCTCTTAAACAGGTACCGGCAGCAGAATATAATCCCACAGAGTTTGTAAAGACCAACATTATGGGTGCAATGAATATTATTGATGCTGCAGTGTTTAATAGTGTAAAAAAGGTTGTAGCCTTATCTACAGATAAGGCTTGTAACCCCATTAATCTATATGGAGCGACAAAATTATGTTCTGATAAGTTGTTTGTTGCTGCTAATGCATATACTGGAAAAAAGACACATTTTACTGTTGTACGGTATGGTAATGTTGTTGGCAGCCGTGGTTCGGTAGTTCCTTTTTTTAAGGAAAGAGCCGCAACAGGTATTATTCCCATTACAGATCCTAGGATGACTCGTTTTTGGATTACATTAGACCAAGCAGTTCACTTTGTACTTAAAGTTTTAGAGTTAGCTAATGGAGAAGAAATATATATACCGAAAATTCCATCTATGAGAATTACTGATTTAGCAAAGGCGATAGCCCCTAATTGTACACATAATGTAATAGGTATCCGGCCTGGCGAGAAAATCCACGAAACACTTATCAGCGAGGACGAAGGACGAAACACAACGGAATACAAAGAATGTTTTATCATCAGACAGAATTATATCGGGAAACCGGGCATTCCCAACAAAGGCAACGGAGGTAATCCTTGCCCAGAAGGCTTCCAATATTCTTCAGACAATAATTCACAGCAGATCGGCATTGAAGAGCTTAGAGATATGATGGAAGTCATCGCCGATGACTATAGTATTGAAAAAAGTCGTTGGTCCATGGACGAGTTGTGTACTAGAGAATAAAATCTACCGGAATTAATTTAGGAGTGTAAGAGTGAATTTAAAACAATTTAATCCAATGAAGATATTAAATCATCTGGATTTAGCAAAGGCTATTGTTGGAGGGGCAAATCCTTATCCAGTGTCATTTGAGATAGACCCCAGTAATACATGTAACCATGAGTGTATATGGTGCATGTACGAAAAATTTATGAAAGAAAAAAACGTTTTAATTCCTAAAGAGGTATTCAAATCGACCATTGCGGAGATCATCGGGCTTGGAGCAAAATCTATAACCTTTACAGGTGGTGGAGAGCCTCTTACTAATCCTTTCACAATCGAACTCATTCCCTATATCAAGCGAAAAGGGGTTTCTGTAGCATTGGTAACTAATGGGGGACTCTTAGATTCCGAGAAAAATCAAGTTATCGTCGAAAATTGTTCCTATATTCGTATAAGTATTGATGCGGGTTGCGAAGCGACTCATGATAAACTTCATAGAAGTAAGAATAGAAAGAATGATCATTATAAGAAGATAATAGATAATTTAAGTTACATAGTCGAACGGAAAAAAAGCCTTAATAAGGACATTACAATAGGAGTTGGTTTCTTGGTTCATCCCCAGAACACTCAAGAGATATTCGCTGTGGTTACAAAGATGAAGGAACTCGGTGTAGATTATGTACAAATTAGACCCGTTTGTAATTTGAGTAAAGACGAAAGGGAACTCGTTATAACAGAGTCAAGAAGTCAGATAGACCATTCCCTCAAAACGATAGATGATGATTTTCATGTTTTCCCGATATTACATCGTTTTAACGAGATCCTTTCAATGGACCGGGGTTACGATATTTGCTATGGGCATGCATTGGTTGGAATTATAGGTGCAGATTGTAATGTTTATCTTTGCTGCCAGCTCAAAGGTGATAAAAGATATATCCTTGGAAATCTTAAAGAGAGTTCTTTTAAAGAGATATGGAACAGCCAGAAAAGGAAGGATGTTATACACAGTCTTGATTTAACCCAGTGTCCTCCATGTCGATACAATAAATATAATGAGATACTGGATTATCTTGCAGATAAAGAAATGCTTCATTCGGAATTTCTATAGGTTGCTAATCATAAAGCTAAGAAAGTGAAATTCCGGTCAGCAAACATAAGGCGAATGGCCAATGAAAATTAAGCAGGACCAATTAGAAGATTCAGATAAGTCGACTTTATTACCCTACGGGCGGCAATGGATTGATGAAGATGACATTCAGGCTGTTGTTAATGTGCTACGCTCTGAAAGAATTACACAAGGGCCTAAGATAGAGGAGTTTGAGAAGACATTAGCTGAATATTGTGGCGCTAAATATGCTGTAGCCGTTTCGAGTGGTACAGCAGCCCTTCATATTGCTTGTCTTGCAGCAGGATTAGGGGGAAATGATACACTTTGGACATCACCCAATACCTTTGTTGCTTCTGCAAATTGTGCTTTATATTGCGGCGCTAAAGTTGATTTTGTAGATATTGATCGCCTCACATATAATATGAGTATTAGTGCATTAGAAACTAAATTATCTAAAGCATCAAAAGATAATTGTCTTCCCAAAATCATTATTCCAGTTCATTTTGCTGGACAATCATGTGAGATAGAACAGATTTATTATTCATCTAAAAGATATAACTTTACTATTATTGAAGATGCTTGCCATGCATTAGGTTCCATTTATAAAAATAAAAAAGTAGGGTCATGTGAATTTTCTGATATGGCGGTGATGAGTTTTCATCCGGTAAAACATATTACAACAGGAGAGGGTGGTGCGGTATTAACTAACGATGAAGTAATATATAAAAAATTAAAACGATTGCGCAGTCATGGCATAACACATGATCCAAATGAATTTCTTCATGTAGACCTTACTTCTCATAACTCTGTAATAAATCCATGGTATTATGAGCAGATAGATTTAGGGTTTCACTATCGTATTACAGATATTCAATGTGCGCTTGGAATTTCACAATTAAAAAAAATAGATATATTTTGTAAACGCAGAAGAGAAATAGTTGATTACTATAATTCAGCGTTTCGGAATACAGAATTCATCAATATACCTTTTGAATCCGAAGACTGTAACAGCAATTTACATTTATACGTGCTTCTTTTTGACTTTGACAAGATTGGCGTAAATCGGGCTCAATTCATGTTAGAACTTAGATCAAAAGGTATACAAACACAGGTTCATTATATTCCTGTACACCTGCAGCCATTTTATGCAAAGCATTTTGGGACAAAATGTGGTGATTTCCCGAATGCAGAGCAATACTATAAAAAATGCCTTTCAATACCATTATATCCAGCAATGACGAATAAAGACGCCGAAAGAGTGGCAAATGAAATAATTTCTTTAGTAAGCAAGGAGATGAAGCAATGAAAGTATTGCTTATTAATCCCCCCATCAGAGAATGGGCGAAACCGAATGTCTTGCCGTTGGGACTTGGATACATAGCTTCTGCACTTCGCAATTCAGGACATAGTGTAGAAGTAATGGATATTAATGCCTACAGGTGGAGTAATAATGAAGTCGAAAAGAAGATTAAGACCGCAGATTTTGAGTTGGTAGGTATTGGAGCAATTGTAACTGTTTATAGATATGTAAAATGGTTGATAGGCATCTTAAAAAGAGAGCATCCTGATAAAAAAGTAATGATAGGTGGAAGCGTAGGTACCTCTATCCCAAGAATAATACTAGAAAAAACTGAGGCAGATATTGTTAGTAAAGGTGAGGGAGAGATTACAGTAGTGGAACTTGTTAATGCCCTACAGGAGGGCATAGATTTGAAAACGGTAGATGGCATATGGTTTAAGGGGCAGGATGGGAGGATAATTATCAATAGAGGGAGAACTCCTATCAAAGACTTGGATAATATTCCATTGCCAGCTTGGGATCTGTTTCCTATGGAAATTTACCTGAAGAACCCTGTAGGAGCGCCAAATAGAAACAAATGGATTGATGGAAATAACGATGATGATGTCCCTCTTTCCATGAATTTAAACGGGACAAGAGGGTGTCCTTATAAATGCATATATTGCTATCATGATTTTATGGGGAGCGGCTACAGGCATCGTTCCCCTAAAAATATTATAAATGAAATGAGAATTTTATATGATCAATATGGGGTAAGATATTTTCATTTTATTGATGATGAGTTTTGTTTAAAGAAAAGTTTCATGTTTGATTTCTGCAAAGAACTAAAGGGTGCATTCAATAAGGATGTTTCTTGGGGATGTGCTGGAAGAGTTAATTTAATGACGGAAGATTTAGTTGCTGCAATGGCTGATTCAGGGTGTGTTTTGATTGGTTATGGGATAGAATCTGGAAGCCAAAAGATGCTAGATATAATGAAAAAAGGTGTAACGGTTCAGCAAGCTAAGGATGCTATCCAATTAACAAAAAAATATCTGGGCTGGGCAGACTGTTCTTTTATGGTGGGAACTCCTGGTGAAAACAGGAAAACTATCCAGGAAACAATTGAATTCTGCCGGGAAGTAGACTTGGCGCCGGAAGTAATTTTTTTTACAACCCCCTATCCTGGAACAGAGTTGTATGAATTGGCATTACGGCAAGGAAAGATCGGGGATGAGGAAGAATATATACTTAACTTAGGCGAGCAGGGAGAAAAAATAAGGGTGAATTTTTCAGAGTTAAGCGATGAGGAATTATGGAAGGCACAGGAATATATGATCAAAGAGCTTAACGCTTGGAATAAGACAAAGCATCCGGAGAGCAGATGATGGAATTAAAGATATTGGTTTTGGGTTGCGGTTCAATAGGGAAAAGACATATCAGGAACCTGATTTCAATGAATGTCGGCAGGATAACGGTATGCGATCCAGATTCGAGCAAACTCGATTATGTAAAAAAAGAATTCTCAATAGAGGTTTTCTCGGACATAGAAGAGGCATTGAACTCAAAAACTTACGATGCCGCTTTTATCTGCACCCCCTCGGCTTACCATGTTGCTAATGCTTTGTTATTATTGGACAAGGGAATAAATTGTTTTATAGAAAAGCCGCTATCCCACAATCTCGAAGGGATCGATAATCTTATCGAAAAGGCCTCTAACAAACGGAAGGTAGTGCTGGTTGGGTATGCATTAAGGTTTTCCCCTGGTCTTATTAGGATTAAGAAGATGATCGATGAAGGGGCAATAGGAGATATCCTGTCATTAAAGGCATCAGTGGGTTATTACTTGCCTTACTGGCGACCTTACGAGGATTACAGAAAGGGTTATGGCGCAAGGAAAGATATGGGTGGCGGGATAGTTCTGGATGCCAGCCATGAAATCGATTATGTCCGTTATCTTATTGGAGAGGTAGAAGAAGTTTTTGCAGTTTGCAGGAAACTGAGCAAATTGGATATAGACACGGAGGATTTTGCAGAGATCACCATGCGCCACAGTAACGGTGCCTATTCGCAAATTCATCTTGATTATCTGCAGAGCAATTATAGGAGGAGTTGTGAGATCATCGGTGATAAAGGCATGTTAATATGGGATATCAATGAACGCATTCTTAAGCAATTTACATTAAATGATAAAGAATACCATACCTTTTATGAAGGGCTAAATGCGGACATCAATGAAACGTATATGCAGGAAATAAAACATTTCTTTCAATGTATTACAGGAAACGAGAAACCCTTAATTGATATCGAGGAAGGAAGGCGTATTCAGGAGATTATTATGAAGGTAAAGGAATCCTCGGATAAGAAATGCTTCCTATCTGTTTAGTTGGAATATGAAGAAAAAAATCACAGCAGTAATTCAGGCTAGATTAGGATCAACGAGACTTCCAGGTAAGACAATGATGACTATTGAGGGAGAGACCCTTCTTGGTCATCTTGTCAAAAGGATAAAAGCTACAAATTATGTGAATGACATCATAATTGCCACAACTGCGGATAAACGAAACGATGCAATTGTAGAATTTGCTAGAAATAATAATCTAAAATTTTATCGTGGTAGTGAAGAAGATGTTCTGGATAGATTTTATAATACTTGTGTTGAATTTAGTGTGGATACAATCGTAAGAGTAACCCCAGATTGTCCACTATTAGACCCACGAGTTGTTGATTTGGTTATTTCAAAATATATAGAAGGAAATTATGATTATGTAAGCAATGTAATAATACCAACGTTTCCGGATGGTTTAGATACAGAGGTTTTTTCATTCCAGTCTCTCAAAAAAGCTTGGCATGAAGCAGAGCTTCTGTCAGAACGGGAACATGTTACAGCTTATATTGTTAAACATCCTGAGAAATTCAGTATCTTTAATGTCAAAAGAGATGGTGAAGATATCTCGTGGATGAGGTGGACCGTTGATACCCAAAAAGATTTTGAATTTATAAGAGAGATATTTTCTAATATCAGCATTAAAGATGATATATTTTTTTCGGAAGATGTGATTGATGTATTAAATAAAAAACCGGAACTCTTAGAAATAAATGCTGGTATTATACGAAATGAAGGTTACTTAAAATCTCTACAAAAAGATAAAGAGCATTCTGTCAAGGCAAAAATTGAGGAACACAATGGTACCTGACTCAAGCAAGTATGTCTTTAAAGCTATAAATAATTGGGGTAAACTACCTGAGGGATGGATATGGGGATTGATTCCGGCAGTGGCTTGTGACTCACAAGACCGGGTATATGTCTTTTCGCGCAGCGAACACCATTTAGTTGTCTTCGATCACGAAGGCAACTTTCTTGATTCATGGGGTGATGGTGTATTGAGAGACGCTCACGGGATTTACGTCGATGCCGAGGACAATGTTTATTGCACTGAGAACAGCAACCACTGTATTTACAAATTTAGTCGCCATGGTGAATTGGTTATGACCTTTGGGACACCTGGAATATCCGCGGGAAAGGATGGAGTCCCTTTCAATCAGCCCACTGATGTAGCGATAGCCTCAACAGGAGACTTGTTCATTTCGGATGGATACAGGAATACGCGGGTACATAAGTTTTCGCAAGATGGAAAGCTGTTGCTCTCTTGGGGTGAGCCAGGCACTGGTCTTGGGCAATTTACATTACCACACTGTGTGCGTGTGGATAGGCACGACCGTGTTTGGGTGTGCGATCGCGAAAATCATCGCATCCAGATTTTCGACATTGACGGCAACTATCTGACCGAGTGGACTGGTTTAAAACGGCCGGCCACAATTTTTTTTGATCCGAACGAGGATGTGGTTTACATAGCGGAACTAGACTATCAGGTTAGCATTTATACCCTTGATGGGGAACTGATTACCCAATGGGGCGGTGGCCGGTCGAGTGACAAGCCAGGCGAATTCTTAGGATGCCCACACGGTATCTGGATGGACTCGCGTGGCGCTCTGTATATAAGTGAGGTCGGTGTGGACGGGCGGCTGCAGAAGTTCGTACGCCAAGAGTAATGGCCGTGATTGGGGGGGATAATGTCAAAAAGATATCAACAATCAGAAAAACTTCTAGAGCGTGCGCTAAAAACTATACCGCTCGGCTCCCAGACATTTAGCAAGAGCAAGACCCAATATCCCTGGGGTGTATCTCCGTACTTTATCGCCCGGGGGGAAGGGAGCCATGTTTGGGATGTGGACGGGAACGAGTATATAGATTTTGTAAATGCTCTGGCTGCTATTACCCTGGGATATAATGATCCTGATGTTACAAATGCTGTTAAGGCTCAACTTGAAGATGGCACAATATTCAGTCTACCGCACGAGCTTGAGATCGAAGTTGCTGAGAAGATAGTTGAGATGGTTCCATGTGCTGAGATGGTGCGATTCGGCAAAAACGGTTCAGATGTTACTGCTGGTGCAATCAGGGTTGCAAGGGCATATACCAAAAGAGACCATGTTGCCGTTTGCGGTTATCACGGCTGGCAAGACTGGTATATAGGTTCTACAGCGAGAAATCTTGGTGTGCCGAAATCAACCCGTGATCTGACCCATGTATTTACCTATAACGATATAGATTCTCTGAATAAAATATTTAAAGAATACACAGACCAGGTAGCGGCCGTCATCATGGAACCGATGAACACTACTGAACCCTTAGATGGTTTTTTAGGAAAGGTAAAAGAATTAACCCATAAAAATTGCGCCGTTTTCATTTTCGATGAAACCATTACCGGCTTTCGCTATGCCAACGGGGGAGCTCAGGAGTATTTCGGAGTCACTCCGGACCTGGCCACATTTGGGAAGGGACTGGCTAATGGTTATCCGGTATCTGCAGTAGCCGGCAGAGCGGATATCATGCGCCTCATGGAAGAGATATTTTTCTCGTTTACCTTTGGGGGAGAAACCCTGTCTCTTGCCGCTGCCTTTGCTACTATGACAAAACTGCAAAAAAACCCGGTTATTAAAACAGTATGGGATCAAGGGAAAAAGGTGGTGGATGGTGTCAATGCTTTGATTAAACGATGTGGATTACAGGATGTGCTGTCAACTAGCGGGAAGCCCTGCTGGTCTTTTTTAATATTCAAGGATACTGACATCTACTCCCAATATGAATTAAAAACCCTCTTTTTACAGGAGGTATTTGCACGAGGAATTCTTACTATTGGAAGCCACAATATGACATATGCCCATTCTGACTCCGATATTTCTCGACTTTTGGAAGTATACGATGAAGTCTTTGCAATCATAAAAGAAGTCTTAGTAAAAAGAAATTTGAACGAATTGTTGCAAACGAAGCCTCTGGTACCTTTATTTAAAATTAGATAGGAGGTGAGTAATATGAAGCCGATAAAAGCTTTAACCGGAAGCATCAAAAGTATCCCCAATTTACACTTACACATACTACTCACCGAGGAAGACGATGTCATTGTAGCACGATATGTTGAAGATAGATAAGATCAAAGAAGTTACTTATGCCTAAAGCCCTTGAATTGAGAAAAGTGTGAAGGTATATTTAGATACCAGTGCCTTAAATAGAATTAAGAAAAGAGGAAAATAATGAAAACTAAAATACAATCTCTTCCAGATATTAGGGTTCTAAAAAGCGAAGTTGTAGAGATTGTGAAAAACTTTGGAATAACTAAAGCGGCCTTTTTTTTTAGAGAAATACTATCTCAAAAGATAGATTACCTTAAAATTAAAGATAAGTTGTTTGGAGAAAAAACTTCTGCAGAACTTTACACCAAAATTTCCGAGTGGAAAACTACGAAGACTGCAAAAAAGTGAATATATTTTTTCGTGTAGATTCCCCAATCCAAATTGGTACAGGCCACCTCATGTGGTGTCATTTAAAAACCAAAGAAATTTATCCCGTTAGATGCAAAGCTATCTATCGGACCAAACAAACTTGACCTCAGTGATAAATTTTATCCGTGGTTAAATAAGCGCCAAATCACAATATCGAAATAACAAATAAAATCCAATGAACAAAAACCCAATATTTTAAACAATATAATCTGGAGGAAAGTACATTATGGTCGTTCAGGAAGGAGGAAATATGAGGAATTAAAAAGGTGCATGGAATAGTCTCTGCACTCAGTGAATCTAATCTTTTTAAATCTATTGATATCCTTGATCTTATAGACGAAAATTCTGCGAAGTTAATTAAAATAAAGGCAAAAGGTTTAGACGGAACGATTTTATATATTGACAACTCAAGGCTTATGCTTTTCTTTGCGCGCGGAGCCTGCCCTCGAATGCGGCTATCGGGGGCGGCTTTGCGCGAGACAGACCTAAGTAGTTACAAATGGGAAAAGTGCAATGACTACAAGAGAAAATAAGGAGGATTTTATGGGCTATATAGACAGGATTGAAATCAACCCGAGAGTTTGTAATGGAAAACCTGTTATCAATCGGAAAAGTAGTATAAAAATGGGGCGCAAAGCAACATACACAGCAGAATATTTAAATGATGGTCACCTGTCAATACCCAACGAAATTGCAGACAGGTTATCCCTTAAGAAGGGGGGAAAGCTTCGTGTGATTGTAGAAGCATCAAGATTTGACAAAAATGATATTTTAGATCTTTTTGGCATCTGGAAAGATAAAAGTGCTGAAGAGATTAAAATTTTTAGGGATATTATCGAAGAACGAAAATATTTCGGCAGAGGGGAAATCAAAATTTGATATATTGTCTTGACACAGATATCATAATCGAATATTTCCGGGGAAATGATGCCGTTAAAAATAAGATAGAAAATATAGGAGAGTTCGGAAAAAGCAGACATAAACATATTTCTTGGTGATTTCTGCGGCTACTATTATGATCAGTTAGACATTTTTGACATGCTAAGAACAATTCCCAACCTGCATGCCATAATAGGGAATCATGATGTAATATTCCTGAATATCCTTGAAGGCAATGAAGGGCTTCGCAAAACATATCTTGAAAAATACGGACATTCCATGGAAACACTTTTGGAGAAAGATGTAACGGAACTTAAAGAATGGCTTATCACACTGCCTAAGATATACTTCCCTCATGATTTGAATGTAATGTGCTGTCACGGCAGTCCGCGCGACGTTTTGGACGAATATGTTTATCCGAACTCCCCAATTGAAGCGTTTCTTAAATATTCACCAGACTCTTTTTTTCCGACGGTCGAAAAGTGTCTTCAATCACATTCAGACGCAAATTGGGCTTAGGCGGTCTTTCTGTAGAGGCCGTTCTTGTAGACGAGCCGTTTATTGGACATCTGGCTTCAAAAATAGCCGCAGCGACTGGTTTAATCGGTAGCATTAACATTCAAACCCGCCGCATGGCAGACGGAAATATATTTATACCTTTTGAAATCAATCCCCGGCTTTCAAGCACACATCTATTCCGAAAGAGGTTCGGTTTTAATGATCTGTTGTGGTGGCTGAATGTTTTGAATGGTAAGGGTTATTACTATGAAAAACAGTATAAATCTGGAAGAGCGGTGCGATACGTGTCCGAATGTTACTTTGACATGGAAAAACTCCAAAAGTGAAGATCGATAAGGAATCACTACGGCTGAGGGAGTCGAAGGTTGAGTTTTGGTTGAAAAAACATTACAGCCTTTGAATAGAGGAGGAAAGAATATGAGTATTTTCAAGGTAAACATAGTAGCTGTTAATCCTGCAGAGCCCCTGATCGCTGCACTCTGCCGCTTGAGGCGTTGGTCGATACCGGCTCGGAATTAACCTGGCTGCCGAAGGATGTCCTTGAGACTCTCGGGATAGGGGCGAGACGCAGGCGGGATTTCCTGACTGCAACAAAGCAAATAGTCCAGAGAAGCGTTGGTTATGCCATACTCCGGTCTGAAGACTTTGAAACTGTAGATGAGGTTGTGTTTGCTGAGCCGGGGGATATGCTTTTGCTGGGGGTGCGCACCATAGAGGGATTCGGTGTTATGGTCGACAATATTTCGCATCGCTTTGTCGCTACAACGACCCTTGTAGCATAGGTGAATAAATAGGGACAGAAACAATTAATTAAATGGGATGAAGATACAGCAGGGTGAATAATAAAAGTGGTAAAGACATCTGATTTAGAACATATACTTAAAAAGAGATATTTATTCTGGGATGTATTCACTGACAGGTTAAGTAAGGAAACCGACTGGTTTTTTATAATTGAAAGAGTCCTTGAATATGGCGATATTGAAGATTGGTCGTGGCTGAAGAAGAATTTTACCAGCGGACAGATAGCAGCAGTAGGCAGTAAGAGCAGAATATTAAACCCTAAAACAAAGGCTTTTTTAAAGGTGATGGGTTATGTATCCTGACATACTTGAACCAGAGGCATTAGAACTCACAGAAAAACTTGATTTTCTAAAGAGATTTGATTTCTATCTCGTTGGCGGCACTGGATTGGCATTACAATGGGCTCACAGAAAATCTGTTGACTTTGATTTTTTTACACCAAAAGAATTTACTCCAGAAGTTTTATCTTCAACAATTCGCGAACAAGGGATTATTTTTGTAGAAAGGTCAAAAACTATTGGTACATTGCATTGCCTTTTAAACGGGATAAAGACATCCTTTATTTTTTATAATGAACCGCTTTTATACAAAACCGTAGGTTTTAATGCCTTGAATATTGCTGATTGGAGGGATATAGTAGTTGAAAAATTAAGGACTATTTCAGATAGGGGGTTTAAAAAGGATTTTTATGATTTTTATATTGGCGTCAATAAACTCGGTATAGAACCAGTAGTTGACCTTGTGTACCGCAAGTTTGGGGGCAGTATAAATTATCTTCCACTTTTAAGAGGTTTGATATACTTTGAAGATGCCGAAAGAAGCAAAGAGGAATTGATATTCCTTCAAGACATTGGGACATGGGATATGGTCAGGGATTATTTTATATCTCATATCAAAGATTTTGAAAAGACATTCTTGCAGAGAAAAGGTTTGAAATAATGAGCAGAGACGACTTAATCAAAAAACTAAAAGATTTCTTTAACAAAAATGCCGATTTTTATGATATTTATATGGGTAAGTATATGCTGATAGCGGCAAAGAAGGGATTGCGGTTTTTTATCCTTACCTGTTATATTACTGATACAATCAAAAAGGGGGCCACTTTATGGGAAAAGAAATAAGGATTGTTTATGATGAAGAAGGAGACATATTAGATGTCTCTATCGGCGAACCTGAAAATGCAATTTCCAAAGAAGTAGAAGATGATTTTTCCCTTAGGATCAAACCTGACAGTGGCGAGGTAATCGGGTTTTCAATATTAAATTTCAGGAAATGGTTCAAAGATGCAAAAGACATCAAGATACTTCCTGTGAAAGCAGAGTTTACATTCTCATGAATTTCGAGATTGTTCGCTTGCCAGCCAGTTTAGCTGAGATTGAGGGGATATGAATATATGAAGGGTGACCCCAGACTTTCCAATTGTGGCTTAGTGTGAGGGAAAATCAAGATTCAAGACCTGTGACTTGCTTCTTATTACTATAACGCTGCATAGAAAAACAAAATCCCCCTTACCAAAGGGGGACGAAGGGGGTTGTAAATAACTTCCAAAAACATGTTCTCGCGAAAGCGGGTAATGAAGACAAGTTATTGCGAAAATGGGGAAAAGAAGTTTTTACATCGTAATACTATAAAGCCAATAAAAAAACGGAAATTGGAAATAGAGAGAATGATAATTGAATAATAAAGGTGACCCCAAGTGCCAATTTATTTGTTATTTGGAATTTGATTTATCTGTATTACAAATTTATAAAACCTTGCTTTTTTAGCAAGGAATTTTAAGCTATCTTTTGGTTGTGGCTCCGCCACGCTGTGTTAATCTATAGTCGAAGAAATAAGATATTTTGTTCAATGGAATAAAATTATCATTAACCACGGATGAATGCAGCTCACAAATATGGATATAGAATCAATTTGTGCGAAGGTTAAAAATGGGAAATATATTATTTCCTTTAGTCATACAGAAAAAATAAGACAAAGGGAAATCACTTCAGAGGAAATTGAAGATGCCATTCGCGAAGGAACGATTATTGAACCATATCCAGACGATCCACGTGGAGCGAGTTGTTTGATTTTGGGTTTTACAAGCAATGGTAGACCTTTGCATGTTGTTTGTGGTAGATTGGAAGATAAAGAGGTTCTTATTATAACTGCCTATGAGCCTGACATCAAAGAATGGGAAAGAGATTGGAGAACAAGGAAGAAGGGGGGTTAAAAATGCTTGATAAATGTTATTTTTGTAAAGGGAAAGTAATTAAGCAGCAAGTCACAATCGACTATCGATGGGGTGATAATTTGTTTGTTATTAAAGATGTACCATCTGGTGTCTGTAATCAGTGTGGAGAAAAATACTTAACAAGTGGTGTTTATAAGGATCTGGAACAACTGGCAAAGAGTAAAAGTCACTTGATGGGGAAGATGGAAGTTGATATTTTGGCATTTGAAGAAAGTCCGACCACATAAAAACAAAAATATAATCGTTTGGAGTTATAATATTCGTTTCTATACGTTTATGTTAGCAGCTAAAATAATCTGTTTTCTTTGCGTTCTTTGCGTCTTTGCGGTGAGAAACTCTTAAATTGTAATTTGGATATTATTTGAGATTTGCAATTTGGAGTTTATTATTATCTGTGTTTATCCGTGTCAATCCATGGTTAATTTCTTTGTGTAAATCCGTTCGCAAGTTTATAAAAAATGGGATGTGTCCCAATTTGTCACCGGGAGCATTTGCTTAACATTTAAGATGCGACCCTCACGTACTCTCACGTACTTTGCAGATAATGATGTTGACGGGTGAGTACGTCACATTGAGACCTTTCGTTTCGTTTGATGGGTCTTACTTCAATATCGTAAAGATGTTCTAAGATTACTGTGCCTTTTCTCGTTTTTTCATGGTTCATGATGGTATTATAAAAGAAACGTTTTGAAAAAGTCAGTTTATCCCTTTTCTTTTTTAATTATATTTACTTACGCTTATGCTTGACTTAGCCCTGTATGTGCAGCATGTTGCTTGATTTTCTATCAAATATATTAAGGAAGTTGAAGCCACAGTTCAGCAGGCGGAAGACACCTATGTGGGGCGTTATGAAGAGCAGATTGTAACGTCTACAAGAAGTCTTAATGAAAAAGGATTTGAATAAACGACTTCACACAAAACCTGTCAGCCCCTTTTCAGAATAAGGTAATAACTTTAGAAAAATCTATGAGAGCTTGTAATAGCTTAAAGGCTTTTATTGTGACTGAAGGTGGTAAAGACATAGGCTTTGGACATATTACGCGCTGCAAATCTTTATGTCAGGCTTTTGAAAAAAATGGGATAATCCCAACATTTATAACTAATGAAAACAAGGCAGTCAAAGATTTATTGAGAGATAAGAACCATCATATTTTTAACTGGTCAGAAGAGCAAGAGAAATTATTAGGTATAATCGGGAATGCAGATATTGTAGTAATAGACTCATATCTGGCAGATATTAATTTATATAGAAAAGTTTCAGAAATCATAAAAGTCCCTGTTTATTTTGATGACAATGTGAGACTTGATTATCCTAAAGGAGTGATTGTTAACGGAAATATATTTGCTGAAGAATTAAACTATCCCCAAAAAGAAGGAATTTCTTATTTGCTGGGTTGCAGGTATTTCCCATTAAGAAGGGAGTTTCTGGATAATATTGAGAAACAAATAAGAGGAAATATAGAAACCGTGATGATAACCTTTGGAGGTGACGATGCAAGGAATATGACCCCGAGGGTATTAAGGTTATTAGCTAAAAAATATCCAGATTTTGCAAAAAATGTGATCATAGGGAATGCATTTAAGAATATAGAAGAAATTAGAGCGGAAGGTGATGATAAGACTAATCTATTTTACTCCCTTGATGCCAAGGGTATGAAAGAGAGAATGATTGAATCAGATATAGCAATCTCGCTGGGTGGGCAGACACTTTATGAACTTGCAGCGGTTAGTGTTCCTACAATTGCCGTAGCAGTTGCCGAGAATCAGTTGAACAATGTCAAGAGCTGTCAAGAAGCAGGATTTATACAGTACGCAGGATGGTGGGCAGATAGACAGATTATAGAAAGTATATTCATAAGATTAAAATTACTGCAAGACAGGGATGTAAGGGAAAGAATGGTAAAAATTGGCAGAACACTTATTGACGGGAATGGTGCAAGCAGAGTGGTTGAGGAACTCTTTAAAAGAGTAACATACAAAAATTATAATTAGTGAATGTAATGTGCCATCGTACCCTGGGAAAATAATATTATGGGAAAGAGAGTATTGATTACAGGTGCAAATGGTTTTGTTGGAAGCAACCTGATGAGTATGCTGGCGGATACAGACATTGAAATAATTCCTATGGTACGCAAATCTATTAACTTTAAGAATGAAGTAATAGTTGATTTTTGCGACTTAAATTTTTGTAAAATTGTATATTCACTGCCGAAGGTGGACGCTGTTATTCATCTTGGAGCTAAAGTCAGTTTTGATGTTAATTCTAAAAACAAATTTTTTGTGCCAAATGTGCTCGCAACAGGGATTTTAGCCAACTGGGCGCAGAAGACAGGCGTGTACTTTGTATATACTTCTACTGCGATAGTTTGTGGAGTAAACAATCCGCATATTACCGTTGATAGTAAGCTAAATCCTGATACAGATTATAGTTACAGCAAATGGCTTTCTGAAGAACTGATAAAAATGTCCGGTGTTAAACACGTAATATTGCGAGTTGGAGGTATATTCGGTAAAAATGGGCCGCATCATCTTGGTATTAACAAAGCAATTGATAATGGTTTTAAAGGTATTGTTCCTAATGTTTTAAGCAGCTGCGGTGAAAAGCGTAACTATATCTATGTTTATGATTTGGCTAAGCTAATAGCGTTTTGCCTGAAAAATGAGATCGAAGGCATTCACATGGTTGCAGGTTCAGAGATATATACAATCCATGAAATGCTGGAGACCATATGCAATAGATTGTTGCATGGAAAAGAACTTATGGTGCCAGAAGGTAAAGCCGGGAATGACCAAATTATAGAAACATCATCCATTTTGCCAAGAGGAATGTCTTTCGAAGAAGCGATTGAACATATAATAATAAGCTCGTGAGAGTGATCTCCTGTTTAATTATATGAATTATTTGATATGGCATGAAAATAGCGGTTTTATCTGATATACATGGAAACCATCTGGCATTAAAACTTGTCCTGGATGAAGCAAGAATCCTTGGTATAGAGAGACTTTTTATCCTGGGCGATATTGTTGGCTACTATTACCATCCCGACACGGTCATCGAATTATTGAAAGACTGGCCAAAAGAGATGATACAAGGAAACCACGAAGGTATGCTAAAAAATGCTGAAGAAGACTTTTCTAAGGCTGATGCGATAAGGAATAAGTACGGAAGCGGAATTGATTTTGCTCTTAATAAACTGAGTAAACAATGGATTAAGGAATTGACTGAACTACCTTCCCGTATGACGAGATGTATAGACGGGTTGCAATTTGAACTTTGTCATGGTTCTCCGTGGGAACGTGATCATTATATTTATCCTGATACGCACAAGGATATTTTGAACAAGTGTATAATTTCAGGAGCTGATTTCGTGTTTTTAGGGCATACGCACAGGCCGTTTTTTTATCAAAAGGATAATACTTCAGTAGTCAATGTCGGCGCAGTTGGCCAATCAAGAGATAAGGGAAGTATAGCGAACTGGGCTGTTGTTGATACGGATAACCGAACACTTGTTTTCAAAAATACTTTCTACGATTCTTCAAGCATAATTGAAGAGGTGAAAAAAAATGATCCGCTTTTGCCATATCTGTATGAATTTTTTATGCGTAACTAATCATTTCAATTAATGATAGCACGATATTTATACCCATGGTTCGATTTGGAGATAAAATGCTATACCATACTATTTTGGTAACCGGCTGCGCTGGTGATATAGGAATGGGGATCGGCCGGATATTAAAAATGTCGTGTGTTTCTGATAAAGTCATCGGATGTGACCTCAATGATGATCATCCTGGAATTCATGTCTTTGATAAATGTGAATTAGTCCAGGGGGCTGATTCAGAGAATTATCTCGAAACACTTAAGGAACTGATTGAAAAACATTTAATAGATTTAATAATTCCTACCTCTGAGCCTGAGCTCAGGGTTCTTCTTGATAAGGGTTTACTCGAGACAATTAACAACATACCGGTTGTATTGGCAAATAAAAAGGCTTTGATAATAGGGTTTGATAAACTGAAGACAGCAGATTTCCTTAGATTAAATGACTTCCCATATCCAGCGACAAAGATTGTCAAAGATGGAGTGCCTGAACGTTTTCCCTGCATTATAAAAAGCAGATATGGCGCAGGAAGCCGGGATGTTCTTTTGGTCGATGAAGGATTATCTGGATATTATTCAAAAAAACGGCCGGAAGATATATGGCAGGAATACCTTGAGCCAAACGATCAAGAGTATACTTGTGGTGTTTATCGCTCAAAAACAGGTGAGATAAGAACGATTATAATCAAGAGACGCTTAAAAGATGGTATTACGGTCTACGGTGAGGTTGTGGACAATTCGGATATAAATAAAATTATAACCAGGCTTGCTGATATAATTGATCTGTGTGGCAGCATAAATGTTCAGCTAAGGTTAACGGAGCGAGGACCGGTTATTTTTGAAATTAACCCAAGATTCTCAAGCACTGTAGTTTTTCGCCACCTGCTGGGCTTTGAGGATGTAATTTGGTCATTAAGTGAAAAGAGCGGTGTTCCTCTGAAATATTATAAGCCCGTAACGCCTGGAACTAAACTTTACCGTCTCTCGCAGGAAGTAGTAATTTAATTCAGGCAGATTTTGGAAAGTGATCTGATCCATTATTCAAGGTGTATCTATGAGTAAAGAAATAAGAATAGCAAACAGACCGGTCAGTTCCGAACATCCCGCATATATTATTGCCGAAGTTGGCTCCAATCATAACCAAGACTTTGAAATGGCAAAATCATTAATTAAGGCTGCTGCTGAAGCAGGAGTGGATGCAATCAAATTCCAGGCTTTCAGGGCGAATGAGCATTTCTCAAAGCATACCCCCGGTGTTAAATATTTAAAAGAAATGGGACATCAGCAATCAACATATGAGCTTATACGGTCGTTAGAGATTGACCGAGACTGGCATGCTCCACTTATGGAGTATGCAAAATCATGCGGTATCACATTCCTGTCATCACCATGTGATAAAGATGCTGTTGATCAACTTGGACGACTCAACATGGCTGCTTTTAAGGTAGCATCTTTTGATCTGCCAGATATTTATTTGATAAGACATATGGCAAGCTTTGGGAAACCACTAATTTTATCAACTGGTATGGCAGACTACGGTGATATTATGGCTGCAATACATGCATGCTATGCTGAGGGTAATGAGATGATTATATTATTACAATGTACTTCTTTGTATCCAGCGCCTGCAAAATTATCAAATCTTTCAGCGATGATAACGATGCGGCAGGCGTTTGGCTGCCATGTTGGATATTCAGACCATACAATCGGCGATCATGTTGCAATTACATCTGTTGCGTTTGGGGCATGTATGATCGAAAAACACTTCACCCTTGACCGTAAACTTAAGGGGCCAGATCATAGTTTTGCTATTGAACCTAATGAACTCGCGGAGATGGTCCGTAAAATCCGTGAAATAGAATCGGCCGTAGGAGACGGCGTCAAAAACGGTCCACGGCAAGAAGAGTTGGAGATATATCAGAAGGGGAGACGCAGTTTACATGTCCGCCGTGCCGTTAACGCCGGTGAAATACTGTCGAAAGACAATATTTGTATTAAACGACCCGGCTACGGAATTTCTCCCTACTTATTAGCAATAATACCAGGTATGACTGTGAAAAAAGATATTCCTGAGGACCACTGGATAAGCTGGGAGGATTTTAAATGATGTTAAATGAATATCTCAGGAAAGATATTGAATTTGAACATATAGGGATAGCCGTAAACGATATTAAAGAGTGTTTAAATCTTTTCAGCGATTTGTTTAACGTTGAAGAAGTCTCCGAGATCTATGAAGATGACCTGCAAAACATTAATATCTTATTTATGAATCTTCCTGGGACAAAAATAGAGTTAATATCTCCACTTAACCGTACTAAAAAATCACCCGTTGACAGCTTGCTTAAGAAAAATATTTCTTATTATCATCTTTGCTTCAGAACCAAATGTCTTGAAGAGACTATTTTGCAACTTGTGAAAAGAGGCGCTATTGAGGTAGTAAAACCAATTCCTGCGGTGGCATTTGGCAATAGTAAAATAGCATTCTTATTTATAAAACATTTAGGAATGATAGAACTGGTTGAAAAAAAAAATGAAAATAGCATTATTGAGTAACATAAATATGGATTTGATGGTACCAGAGCTACAAAAATGCCTTGACGATGTAAGTATAAAAAGCGATTTTTACATTGCAGGATTTAATCAATATATTCAGGAGATTGTTAATCCTGACTCGGTTTTGCATAGCGGAGGATTTGATATTGTTATCCTTTTTGTTGATGGAGAGACACTTTTTCAAAACGTTATTTGTGAACCCTTCAAATATAAAGATAGTGATATTAATCAATTTGTTGATATTGAAATAAATAATCTCAGATCATATGTAGAAGAAATTATTGACTCTAACAAAAAACCTATTTTTTTTATAAATAATATCGTTATCAGAAGACCCACTATATTAGGTACATTGGATTATAATTCTGAATTTGGTATATCGAGTTTGCAGGATAAATATAATTACAAGATGCGTGAGATTAAACTATCTGAACGAGTTGTAATAATTGATATTTCTGCCATTATCTCGAGGTATGGATATGAGGCTATATATGACAATAGATTATGGTATTTAGGCAGGATCAAATTCAGCAGTCGTGGATTACAGCGCCTATCTGAATTGTATTCATCTTACATACAAGCATATCTTGGAAAGAGTAAAAAGGTGCTTATACTTGACCTTGACAATACGCTTTGGGGTGGAGTTATTGGTGAGGACGGGTTAGAAGGTATAAAGGTAGGAAATGACGGAATTGGCATGGCATACAGGGATTTCCAGAGACTTATAAAGGCCTTAAAATATAAAGGAGTACTTTTGGCTATTTGTAGTAAAAATAATTTAGAAGATGTAAAAGAGGTTTTTGAAAATAAAGAGTTCATGGAATTGAAGGAAAATGATTTTGTAATGTTTAAAATCAATTGGGGAAATAAAGCTGACAACATAAGGGAGATTGCCACTGCTTTAAACTTGGGAATAGATAGTCTTGTATTCATAGATGATAATAAGTTTGAAAGAGAAATGGTAAAAAGTGCGTTGCCTCAGATAGAAGTTCCCGAATTTCCAGAAGATCCTGCGGATTTATGCCAATGGTTTATAGATCTATCTTTTAAATATTTCAATAATATTACAATTACTAATGAAGATAAATTAAGAACAGACATTTATCAGGCTGATACTAAAAGAAAGGAACTGGAGAAAACCACGACAACGATAGAAGATTTCTATAAATCTCTTGAGATGACAGCTATCATCAAAATTGATAGCCATGCTGATTTTAAAAGGATAGCGCAATTAACGCAAAAAACTAATCAATTTAATCTCACTGTCAGAAGATATACCGAAAATGAAATGTTGAATTTAATGAATAGCTATAATTGGATGATATTTAGTCTGGAGCTTAATGATCGTTTTGGTCCAAACGGAATTGTGGGGGTTATTATTATAAGAATAGATGAAGAAATTGCTTATATTGATACATTTCTCCTCAGTTGTCGTGTAATTGGCAGGACAGTAGAGAACTCTTTTGTCTCCTGTGTAATGGAAGTTTTAAGAAAAAAGGATATTACTAAAGTAATTGGTGAATATATACCAACTAAGAAAAACATTATAGTTAAAGATATATATAATAATTTCCAATTTAAATTAATTAAAGAAAAAGAAGACGACTCTACTCTTTGGGAGCTCGATTTAAATAAGATGACATTGGAAGGGAACTCATGGTTAAATTGGAGACTAGTTCAATAAATACAGGAGATAATAGTTGAAAATTAACAACGAACTTAAGAGGCATATCGCAATATCATTAGGATTATCCATGCCAGAGATTACTGCTGAGTTAGCCGCAGGTGACGTTGATGCATGGGACTCATTGGGCCATTTCAAACTTATTTTGTGTATTGAGGATAATTTCAAAGTGAAATTCAGGACTGAACAAATCCCGGAGTTAGTAACAGTTGGCAAGATTCAGGATGAGTTAGATGCACGAGGAGTATTTAATGGAAGAAACAAAGATTAGGGAGTATCGGAAAGGCGATGAACACAAAATTACGGATCTTTTTAGGATGTCATCAGATCATCTGAGAACACTGAATTATTGGAGATGGGCAAATCTGAAAAACCCTTTTTCTCAGAGTATATCTTTAGTAGTAGAGGATAAGAGTAGAAACATTATTGGGAATTATTCTGTTATGGGTTTCAGGCTAATATACAAAGATAAATTCTTTAAAGCTGGTTTTGGTTCCCAGTTGGTAATTCATCCTCGTTTTAGGAATTTTAAATTGATGTGGCAGTTGTTAAACGCTGTTTGGAGCCGTAGTCAGGAAGAAGGAATAAGTTTTATCTTTGCTTTTCCAAATAATAATATATGGCCTATAAAAAATAAATTTATGGACTGGAAATTGGTTAGGGAGTTCCAGTCGTTGGAACTGGACGTAAAAGGTACGGGTATGCGTTTTGAGCAAAATTTTGAGATAAGGCTTCAACGGATAAGTAATTTGTATCCGTATAGAGACATGATCGAAAGAATTTGGGGGAATACTAATGATAGGAAATTGATTCATTTACAAAAAAACTACGATTTTGTGAATTGGAGATTTTTTAAACATCCTGTAGAGCATTATCCGTTTTATTTAGTAAAAAATCAAAATGGAATAATCATAGGTTGGATAGCCCTTAAATTTTATAAAAAGAAAGAGATCCTGTATGGGCACATTGTTGATTTTATCATCGCCGATGAAAAACTGAAAAAAACTTTAATTATGCTTGCAGTTGAGCAACTTACCATAAGTGGTGTGGATATAGTGTCCACATGGGGAAGCGGGTCAACTAAACATATATATGAAGAAATAGGATTCAGGGAACAGGGATTTACAACTAATTTTGGCATTAAGTTTTTTGATGACAAGCATGAAGAACAAGTTGACCTAACTACTTACGCTAAATGGGATTTAGCAATGTCTTATTCTGATGCATTTTGATTTATAGTCATTGTTGCTACACGCTCTGAAGGCGAGGAATTAGGTTGATTTGGTAAAAACAAATCAGAGTGTGAGGAGATTTTACATGAGAGGCCACATGACAGAAAAATTTAAAAGAACTGATACTGTCTATCTTGCAAAGCGTAAGGAACTTTCAAAAGATCTCAATATTCCAGATTTGTGGCAAATTGTAGATCACTTTGGTCTTTATACAGGTATACAGACGCTGGGGACTCGTTTGGCAGTTTTTGAAATTATGAAGCAATGTTTGAATATACCAGGGCACATAGCCGAATTCGGCTGCTGGAATGGAAATAATTTAATATATATGGCCAAGGTTCTTCAGTTACTGCAGCCTAATACACATAAACATATCTATGGATTTGATAGCTTCGAAGGATTGCAGACGTTCTCTTCGGAGGACGGAGAGTCCCGCGAGTTATTCGGTAAATATAAGGGTAACGAGGAACAACTGAGAACAGTTATCGATTTTTTTGAAATGGACGAGTGGGTACACTTAGTTAAAGGAAATGCGCTGGATACAATTCCGAAGTTTGAAAAAGATAATCCCCACCTTATGTTTTCTATGGCATATATTGACTTTGATCTCTACGATCCGTGCAAAATTGCGCTTGAATATGTAGGGAAAAGGATTGCACCGGGAGGCGTTATTGTTTTTGATGAGGCATTAACTAATTTATGGCCAGGCGAAGGGAGAGTACTTGTAGAATTTCTTTCCGAAAATGGTGCAGGTGAATATTCGATGCATAACGTTACTTTTGCTCGCCAGCCAACTGTATATCTGATCAAAAAATGAGTGACCGGACCATTGGGGAACAACAAAGGAGCATTTTATGAATGTGCTTGTCATTGCTGCTCATCCTGACGACGAGGTTCTTGGATGCGGCGGAACTATTGCAAGACTTGTTAAAGAAGGGAATGCCGTTTATACGCTTATACTTGGCGAAGGCATTACCTCAAGAGATGAAAAGAGAGACAGGGCGAAAAGAGAAAAAGAAATCAGGGATTTGAAGGAGCAAATTCATAAGGCTAATATGGCGATGGGCGTCAAAAAGGTCTTTACATATGACTTCCCTGACAACAGATTTGATGCGATTCCTTTACTGGATATAGTGAAGGTGATTGAAAATATTAAAGATATGGTAAAACCTGACATAATATTCACTCACTATGAAAAAGACTTAAATATTGACCATAAAATCACATATCAGGCGGTTATTACCGCCACACGGCCGTTACCTGACGAAACAGTGAAAGAGATATATTCATTTGAGGTTTTATCTTCAACAGAATGGGGTTATCCCGTGAGTTTTTCACCGGATGTGTTTTTTGATATTTCAGAGACATTGGATTTAAAGATAAAGGCAATATCCGAATATAAGACCGAGTTAAAGGACTTTCCGCACCCCCGTTCATTAGAAGGCATCAGGAAAAATGCTGAATTATGGGGTATGAAGGTAGGATTGAAATATGCGGAGGCTTTTAAGGTTGTTAGAATGGTAAAATAATAAAAGATTTTGTTAAGGAGGTTACAATGCAAACAGAATTAGAACCGAGGGTTGATAGACTGGAGACACTCATGGAAGATCTTGCTGCTCAAAACAAATTTGGGTTTGCCAGATTAGAAAGGTTAGAAAAGATTATAGAGGAAGATAAGAAAAGGGCAGAGGAAAGGATGGAAGAATATTGGAAAAGGGTAGAGGAAGAGAGGAAAAGGGCAGAGGAAAGGATGGAAGAATATTGGAAGAGGGCAGAGGAAGATAGGAAAGCTATGAATAAGAAGTGGGGAGAACTTGCCAATAAGATGGGGACATTGGTTGAAGATATTGTTGCGCCAAATATTCCAAGGATAGCGAAGGAGTTTTTTGGATGTGATGATTTGGAATTTTTTGGGGTAAGGGTTGTAAAAAAGCATTCTACTGACAGGACAAAAAGTCGTGAGTTTGATGTAATAGCGGTGTGTGATAATATGGTTATAGTTAATGATACAAAATCCACTCCTCGTCGGAATTACATTAATGACTTTATAGAATTCGTTAAGAGCAAGGAGTTTTATGGCTATTTTCCTGAATACAAAGGCAAGGAACTGATACCCATATTTGCATCTTTGTATCTTACTGAGGATATAGTTAAATATTTGACAAAACATAAGATTTATGCAATGGCGATGACAGATGAGACGATGGATATAGTGAATTTTGAGTTGCTTAAAAAAGCAAAGAGAT
>JANLHY010000623.1 GCA_024653795.1 Candidatus Brocadiaceae bacterium
CACCCAGATATTACAAAATGAAGTTGCTAAATATAAGCTCTTTTATCCCCCAGACCCTGCCAGCGCCGCATTTTCAACCTTGGGTGGCAATGTAGCTGAATGTTCAGGTGGAATCACAGGATTAAAATATGGCGTCACCAGAGATTATATTCTGTCTCTGGAGGTTGTACTTGCTGACGGAAGCGTTATCCATACTGGTCGTAAGACCTTGAAAAGCGTAACTGGTTACGACCTTACCCGATTGTTTGTTGGTTCTGAGGGTACACTGGGTGTATTTACACAGATTACGGTAAAACTGCTTCCTCTTCCTGAAAAAATAGAAACAGTTTTAATCTACTTTGCTACCTCTCAGGACGCAGGGAGAACTGCGAGTCAAATTATTTCCAATAATCTCTTACCCAGGGCGCTCGAATTTATTGACAAATCAAGTATCGACTGCATTAAAGGATACAAGCAGGAAATCCAAATCCCAGCAGAGGTAAATGCCATCCTGCTTATCGATATTGATGGGAGAGAAGCAAGCGTGAAAACAGAAACTTCGCTCGTAGAAAAAATTGCTCTGGAAAACAAACCACTCAGGGTTATTACCGCAAAAACCCCGAATGAGCGTGATACGCTCTGGGAGGTAAGGCGAGTTATCTCACCCGCACTTTATAATATTGCCCCCTTTAAAATCAATGAAGATATCTGCGTTCCACGGAGCAGGATATTGGAAGCGCTGCACAGGATAGCTGAAATCCACAAACGATACCCGTCTCTGAAAGTTGCCAACTTTGGGCATATCGGAGATGGTAATATTCACGTCAATATTATGCACGAAGAGGGAGAACAACAAAAGATGATGGCAGAAAAGATGATTGAGGAAATTCTCCGAACTACTGTTGAACTCGGTGGAACAATTTCCGGAGAACATGGTATTGGGAATGTAAAATCGGCATTTTTATCCTTAGAGATACCACCACAGGAACTGCGGATCATGAAAGACATTAAACATTTGTTAGACCCAAAAGGCATATTGAATCCAGGGAAGATGTTTTTATAAAAAGCTCTTAAAGCTCTCTGTGGCAAATTACTGAGAAACAGGCAAACTATCATGATTTTTTAAAAGGAGACGTTTGTATATGGCGTTATCAAGAATTGCAAGGGAGGTAAAGACATCTGCGACACTTGCCATTACGGCTAAGGCAAAACAACTCACAGCACAGGGAATTGATGTGATTGGTTTTGGCGCGGGGGAGCCCGATTTTGATGTTCCGGAAAACGTAAAAAATGCGGCAATTAAAGCAATCAATGACGGTTACAACAAGTATACCCCCACATCAGGCGCACCCGAATTAAAAGAAGCCATCTGTGAAAAACTTTCCAAAGATAATCATTTAAAATACAACCCTTCACAGATTATCGTGTCGGCCGGC
>JANLHY010000642.1 GCA_024653795.1 Candidatus Brocadiaceae bacterium
ATACATATACCCCTTCTTGTTCTCCGACTTCCTGAAGTTTCTCACCTTTACGTGACCCTTATCCACCAGAGACCGTATTACATAATTCACCTTGCCAAGGCTAATTTCGTTCTTTGATGCTATCTCTCTTTGTGATATGCAAGGGTTTTGAGAAATGTTTCTTAATATCTGGATTTCAGTTGAATTCATTCACGTTTACCGGGGTTTTTGTGTTGACTGGTTTATTGGGTTCACAAATGAACACAAACTATACCAGAAGCACACGCCGACCATATCCGAGGTTGTTTTTCACCGCCTCGTTGATTCTTTTTGTCTCGACACCGCTGGCTCTTTATCCCTGCTCCCCCTTCGTACTTTTCCTGATTTCATTAACTGCATTAATCAAAACAGGAAGGTCATCTTGAACAACTTTCCATACAATTTCAAGATCAACTCCAAAGTATTCATGTATGAGCAGGTTTCTGAAATCTTTTATATCCTGCCATTCTACATCAGAGCGCCTTTGTTTTATCTCATCCGGAAGCTTCCCTACCGCTTCCCCTATGATCTCAAATTCTCTAACAACAGCAGCATACGTCTTCCTATCATTGCAAAAATCATCAAAAGACATGCCTTTAACATATTCCGTTATAGCGTTGCCTGAGTCCAGTATATCATCAAGATAAAGATGGATATCTCTTTCAGACATACACGATTTGCCCTTTGACCTTATCTCTTATTGCCGGCTTTAAAGAGTCTTCAAATCCAATGTCTACCTTTCTTTCAATCTCTTTCTCGATAAGCCTCTTTAGATGCAAAAAACTATGAATATTTTTCCTATTTTTTTCCATTTCGATAACCATATCTACGTCGCTATGAGCAGTTTGCTCACCTTTCACAAAACTTCCAAACACACCGATACTGGTTACACCAAACCTGTCATATAGGTACGTTTTATTCTTTTTTAAATATGCTACGACTTCCTCTAACGATGAAAATGCCATTTCAACCACCTCTCAAGCATGTATCGTAAAACTCCCTAATTCTGCAATTCTGGGGACACCATACTTAATTCTTAATTCTTGTAAGCTGCATAGCAGAACCATCCAAATCATCTATTGCCGCTCGTAGCCACCCTTCAGTTATCCCTTTCATGCAAAATTGTTCCCTCTTTAGCCTGAACTACTATGTTTGGTCTGTACTGAGCCATTGGGTC
>JANLHY010000653.1 GCA_024653795.1 Candidatus Brocadiaceae bacterium
TTTATGGAGGAGCTTTCCTTTGTATTTTCTGACTGATAATAATTCTTTCGGCACACGAATCTTAATGTCACTGCGTACCTTTACCTGGCAGGAAAGCCGGGTTTGGTTTTTACGTTCTTCAGGACCCAAATAAGGTTCTTCTACCGGTCCGATCATGCTTCCGCCTTCAATTACCTGCACCTTGCAATAAGCACAGGTGCCGCGTCCGCCGCACGCTGAGGGAATAAAAATGTTATTCTCTCCAAGTGTCGACAATAGGGACCCACCGCCTTTAACTTCTACTTTCCGGTCACCCTCGTTGATATCAATGCAGCACGTACCGTAATTAAGGATCTTTTTTTCGGCAAGAATGAGAAGCAGTGCTAGAACCATTCCAGTGATCAAAAGAAAACCGACTGAGATGCCCACAGAGACAAGAATACCGCCTACTACCATACCTTAAATCCTTGGGTAATGAAATGTATGTGATTTTGAACGCTGAGTACTGATCGTCTTGCGATAATGCTCCGAACCCGAACAAGTCGGAAGAGATGAAATCCGAAACACAAAATCCGAAACAAATTTAAAAGAGTCAAAATATTTTTTGTAAGAAACTTTCATATTTTAATCATTCCCGAAAATCCGACAAAGGCAAGCGACATTATACCGATAATAATAAGCGTAATGGCAGGGCCTGCCAAGCCTTTGGGAAGCTCGCTTTCATTTATTTTCTCACGGATACCACCAATCAGGGTAATTGCCAGAAACCAGCCAAAACCTCCGCCAGCGCCAAAGGCAAATGCCTGCCAGAATGTATAGGGTTTATTCAACATGAAAAGAGCAATGCCCAGGATTGCGCAGTTAACCGTGATGAGCGGTAGAAATATACCCAGGGCATAGTATAACTTTTCAGAAAAGCGCTCAATAATCATTTCTAAAAGCTGTGTAAAGGCGGCAATAATAACGATAAAGACTAACAAGCGTAAATACTCTATACCCAACGGAACAAGAACATATTTATACATCAAATAATTAAACGCAGTTGTACTTGCAGTCACAAACATCACTGCGCCGCCCAGACCGATACTGGTATCGACCTTTTTGGAGATTGCCAGACACGAGCACATTCCCAGAAAGCGGGCTAACAGAATATTATCAGTAAAAGCCGCGGAGGTAAAAATGAGCACTAGTGATGCGAAAAAATTCATATTCTGCAATTGTTCCATGTCATTCTCCTTTATCGTTTTACTTCTCTAACCAGCCATCTGCGGGCAAACCAGGTAAACATGCCAAGCATAAAAAATGCGCCCGGAGGCATGACCATGATTATCCATGAATGCCACCAGAGATCGCGTGCCGGCAAGGTCATCCCAAGAATAGTTCCAAATCCAAGGGGCTCACGCACAGATGCGATGAAGATAAGTACAAGGGAATATCCAACTCCTGACGCAACGCCATCAAACAGTGAAAGCAACGGCCTGTTCTGGCTGGCAAAAGCCTCCGCCCTTCCCATAATTATGCAATTAGTAATAATCAAGCCGACGTACGGGCCGATGAAACGATGAATATCGGGGACGAGTGCCTTAATAATGATATCAACCATCATAACATAGCAAGCTATTATGAGTACCTGCACAATCATGCGGATACGCTTTGGAATATAATCTCGCAGTACTGAAATAGTGAAGTTGGAAAGGGCGGTGGTAAAGATTAATCCAAAGCACATAAAAAGTGTATTTGCCAGCAGATTAGTGACTGCAAGCGTAGAACAGATTCCTAAAACCTGCCGATAGATTGGATTCTCCAGCCAGATGCCGTTTAAAAAAACTTGTTTGGGTGTATAAGCCATATTATATCCTATATTTACCTGTAGTGTTTAGATTAAGAGTATATTAAAATTTGCAATAATGGATTCATAATATATGCATGCGGGAACATCATAATAAAGTAAGCCATGTCATTACCGCAGAGATGGAATCTCAAGCATTGTTTTCTCTTTCCATTCTTTTATTGCTTTTCTGAATGTCTCAAGCTCGCTGTTTAAAAATTTCATGAGCGCTATGGATGTCTGCGTAGCGCCTGTAACGGCATCTACCCGGTTTTTTGCACCGGGAATCGGGGCTGGACCTACGATAATACGCTTGTCAACCGGTTGCTCCCATGCAATGAGAACGCCTTTAAATTGATCAGTAAACCAAGCTTCTTCAATACGTGCGCCTAATCCGGGCGTCTCCTTATGGTCGAGAAATTGAATATTCACAATTTTCGACAGGTCTGCCGAAAGCACGATAATACCTGAGATCCGGTCCCAGAATCCTGTACCGCTGAAAATAAACCCGATATTCCCAGTATCCTTTCTTTTATAGACATCCCATGTGCGCCCTTGATAGGTTATTTGCTCATAGGTAATGTTATCATCA
>JANLHY010000657.1 GCA_024653795.1 Candidatus Brocadiaceae bacterium
CAAATGACATCTATGCGGCTCTTCAAAGAGAAAAGCAATTAAAAAAATGGAACCGCAAATGGAAGTTGGCGCTCATTGAGAGGATCAATCCTGATTGGAGCGATCTTGCAAAAGACTGGATTCCCGCCAAAAGCATGCGGGAATGACATGGTGTCTCTTATTTATTGCCTTTACTTATAGAAAGAGGGGCATCACAAAAGATTGAAATTCCTGAACACTAAAATTATATTTTCATTATGAGAAAAATACGGAAACCAAAACTTGCTGTCTGGAAATTTGCATCGTGTGACGGCTGCCAGTTAAGCCTCCTGGACTGCGAAGATGAACTGCTCACGGTGGTCAACAAGATAGATATTGCATACTTTCTTGAGGCCTCTCGTAATGTGGTTAAAGGACCTTATGACATTTCACTCGTTGAAGGCTCCATCACTACTCAGCATGATGCAGAACGCATTCAAAAGATTCGCAAGATATCAAAAATACTCATAACCATTGGCGCCTGTGCCACAGCCGGCGGCATTCAAGCGTTACGCAACTTTAAGGACGTAAAGGAATTTGTTTCCTTAGTATACGCCAAACCGCACTATATTGATACACTTGATAAATCAACGCCCATAGCCAGCCATGTCCGTGTTGATTACGAATTGAGAGGTTGCCCCATTAACAAACGACAGTTATTAGAGATTATTAGCGCTTACCTCAATGAACGTAAACCTAACACACCGTCTCACAGCGTCTGTATTGAATGCAAGCGACGCGGAACTGTTTGTGTGATGGTGTCACAAGGTATACCATGTCTTGGACCTGTAACCCATGCTGGATGTAATGCTATCTGTCCGTCATACTGTCGCGGCTGCTATGGCTGCTACGGTCCGAAAGAAACGCCAAATACGTCGTCATTAAGTGAAAAATTCAGCGACTCCGGATTAAACAATGACAGTATTATGCGCATGTTTAGAACTTTCAATGCCTGCGCAGAACCATTCCGTAAGGAGAGTGAAGCCTACGAAATAGGAGAAGCCGGAAGTAAGAAGTCAGAAACCAGAATATAGCACTTAAATCACTCATTGCACAATTTTCATTTTATATTCATCTTTACAAGATGTGAAAACAAGGATTGCCATTCGGTATGAAAAGTAGAACGATCAAAGTTGATTATCTTGCCCGTGTTGAAGGCGAGGGTGCACTGTATGTTAAGATAAAAGACAACACGGTGGTAGATGTCAAACTCAAGATATTCGAACCGCCGCGCTTTTTTGAGGCCTTCTTGCGTGGACGTACTTTCAACGAAGCCCCCGATATAACAGCCCGCATCTGCGGTATCTGCCCTATCGCCTATCAGATGAGTTCAGTGCATGCAATGGAAGACGCATTTGGCGTCACGGTAGATGGCCAACTCCGTGCCTTGCGCAGGCTTATTTACTGTGGGGAATGGATCGAAAGTCACACACTCCATGTGTACATGCTGCATGCGCCTGATTTTCTCGGCTACCCTGACGCAATTCAGATGGCAAAGGATTACCCTGATATTGTTCAGCGTGGTTTACAACTTAAAAAAATAGGGAATGAGATTGTTGCTCTCATTGGTGGCAGGGAAATCCATCCTATCAATGTAAGGGTTGGCGGCTTTTATAAAGTTCCAGCTAAACAGGAACTGTCTCCACTTGCTGAAAGGCTTAAATGGGCAAGAGACGCCGCTCTGGAAACCGTACGCTGGACTGCCACGCTTAATTTTCCTGACTTTGAACAGGATTATGAATTTGTTGCACTTCGTCATCCTGAAGAATATCCATTCAATGAGGGAAGGCTTGTTTCAAACAAGGGATTAGATATTTCCGTGCACGACTACGATAATCACTTTATAGAAGAGCATGTACAGCATTCAAATGCGCTCCATTCTGTACATAAAGGACAAGGTTCATACTTTGTCGGTCCTTTAGCACGTTATAATTTAAACTTCGACAAACTCTCTCATTTAGCACAAGAAACAGCACGTTCCGTTGGTCTTTCTGATGTCTGTTGTAATCCATTTCAGAGTATTATCATCCGGAGTGTAGAGGTTCTTTACGCCTGTGATGAAGCTTTGCGTATTATTGAACAGTATGAAAAGCCTGATAAACCTGCTTTAGAAATCCAACCACATGCGGCTGTCGGTTATGGCTGTACTGAGGCGCCACGCGGAATCCTTTATCATCGTTACCGAATTGACGATAAGGGTATGATTCTTGACGCCAAGATTGTTCCTCCAACGTCACAAAATCAAAAAACTATCGAAAACGATCTCTGGCAGTTTATCCCTCAGCATGTAAAACTCTCGAATGATCAACTTACTTTGCAGTGCGAGCAGGCAATACGTAACTATGATCCTTGTATATCATGTGCCACGCATTTTCTGAAACTGAAGATAGATCGGGTATAAAAATAACAGAAAAAATTCACCGCAAAAGCCTGCCCTCATGAAAATGGGGGATGCAAAGAGCGCAGAGGGAAAAACCAGAAGATGAGAAACTGGGAAGTTGGGAAGTAGAGAAACTTAACCCCATAGCATCTCATCCTCTTATTTATCCGCGAACTTAGCGGCCTCTATGGTAAGATGTACTGCTATAAAAATGGTAACCGAACAAGCTGTGCAAAATAAACATTCTATTCTCATAATCGGCATTGGCAATCAATATCGGGGTGATGATGGGGTAGGACTTCGTATTGCACAAGATATAAAGAAAAAGTCACCCGATCATGTTAATGTTATCGAACAAAGTGGTGATGGGATATCGTTAATGGATTCCTGGAAAGATTCTGACGCTGTTATCCTTATTGATGCGGTTCATTCAGGCGCACAACCAGGTACTATTCACCGGTTTGATGTCCACACTCAAACTATCCCTACAAAATTCTTCCATTATTCTACACACGCCTTTGGGGTTGCTGAAGCCATTGAACTTGCAAGGGCACTCAAACAATTACCCCAAAACCTTATTGTTTATGGCATTGAAGGGAAATGTTTTGAGGCAGGTATCGGCCTATCTTTGGAAGTTGAGAAGGCAGTTGAGGAAGTTATGATACGTGTAAAACAAAATATCCTTAACTGTTCACCACGGAAATGCACGGAATAACACTGAAATAGAATAATCTATTAATAACTCACTCAGTGAAACTCCGTGAGTATCCGTGGTAAATTCTGAAATATATAACGTATATGCACGAAGCTTCTCTTATCAAAGACCTGATACGCAAGATATCATCCATTGCACTTGAGCAGCATGCAAGTAAAGTACTCAGCGTAACCATTAAACTTGGGGCACTCTCGTATATCTCTCCGGATCACTTTCATGAGCACTTCATCCATGCCTCACACGGAACAATTTCCGAAGGGGCTCAAATAAACATAGAAATCCTGTCAGATACTAACGAGCAATTATCACAAGAAGTAGTAATTGACAATATTGAAATAAGTACTTCGTAAGGCAATGTATTAATAATCTATCTTAGGGCCTACTGAAAAAAGGTAAATAATCCATAAAATTCCGGAGAAATAGCGAAATAGGTGAGTTCGATTCCCACACGCTCCCGCCAAAACCCATTCTTACTAGAAAATAGATTACCGGTTCTTTAATGACACATCTATTTCTCCTTCCTGCCCGAAATAAGGAGATAACGGTTCGGGGCTTGGCGAAGTGGCGGTATTCAAGGCACTTCACTGTCCCCACGCACAAAGGTATGAAAGAGCGATAAAGTTTGAATATGCTCGTCACCCGCCATTTTGTCAAGCCCTTGTTATCGGCTGCCCTTCTGTCTCCGCGAAGCCTTGTCGTGTCTACACCAGTCCTTGCACTGTCGTGAGCGTTGGCTTTCGTAGCTGTAACTGTCGTGTTAGCAATCATTTCGTTTTTTAAATCTCTAATATTTTCCAGTCCGTCAATTGCTTGTCATACTTGTAAGGAATGTCTGTGTAAGTGTAGAATGAACCTGACTTCGGAATAACAATTCCTCCGAAAAGTTTTTTTCCTTCTGAATTTTGCTCCTTGATATATTTCTGTAATCCGTTTGACCTTGGTCCCGCATCTTTTGCAGTCCAGCCGGATTTTGTATCAAACAAACCAATTCTTTCGTCTTTAAATTTTACAATGAAGTCAACATAAAATGTTTGGACTTCGTCTTGGTCGTCTTTGTAAGGAACTGCAAAATAAGTTCCGTCTCGTTCTCCGTTTTTAAACCACCATTCAACTTCTTTGTGATTGTCTAAAAACTCAATGAAACTTTTTTCTGTCTCCCAGGTTTGTGATAGAGATGTAGATTCATAAAACGGATCCATGCTTGCTCTCTTCAATTTCGGTTTTCTCTCTCGGTGATTTGCATTGAACTCGATTTTCTCAGGCACATTCCACAACTCATCGTTCTGCATCGCTTTATTTTTTTCTTTCGGATGAGTGCGTTTGTATTCTTTCAAAGATTCGTTAATCATGTCTTTGAAATGTTGAATGTTGTCGTTGCTCATAACAATCGTCATAATTTCTCTTTGCACTTCTTCGTAATTCATTTTCAGTTCTTCCGAAAAGAAATGATAAATGGTTGTGCAAGATGATATACTATTTTTAGTTGAAATTGAAAAAGTGGCTCCCTCTGTGGGATAATCCACAGAACAAAATATAGCTATATTAAAAGAAAGGAGCCACA
>JANLHY010000658.1 GCA_024653795.1 Candidatus Brocadiaceae bacterium
GGCGTTAATACCATCAGCGTCCAACACAATGGGGCAATCCAGGGACTGCAATAACCACAGAATCAATCTCTTCGTTTCCAGATACTGGGATAAACCAGGGCCAATGGCGACCACATCAAACCGTTGCGAAAAATCGAGGATGTCCTGACGCCCCAGTTCAGACAGGGTTTTTACGTGTGTTTCTGGCAAGGGATGAGTCATAACGCAGGTTAATTTGGATGCAACGATTCCATGCAAACTCTCCGGAATGCCCAGTGTGACAATCCCGGCGCCGGCACGTAAGGCAGCAGTACTGCACACACACGCAGCGCCGGTCATACCACTGGAACCTGCCAGCACAAATACACGCCCGTAGTCTCCTTTGTGGGTATCGGGCTTTCGAGAAAAAATCTTCGGTATGTCTTTTACTTCATACATAAAATCACTTTTAGTTCTTTGTTCGATTAATCAAAGAGGCGGCATAAGCAGCGCCGAAGCCGTTGTCAATATTTACCACAGAGACACCGGCAGCGCAACTGTTCAGCATAGAGAGCAGCGGCGCAACCCCAAAAAAGCTGGCGCCATAACCGATACTGGTAGGCACACCAATGACAGGGCAGTCTACCAACCCTCCGACCACGCTTGCCAGTGCCCCTTCCATCCCGGCCACCACGATGATTACGTTTGCCTTGAGTAGTTCTCCATGACTCTTCATCAACCGATGAATTCCTGCAACGCCCACATCGTACAGCACCTTTACATTATTCCCCATAATCTCCGCTGTTACCCTTGCTTCCTCAGCTACGGGAATATCAGAAGTCCCTGCCGTTATGATCAGGATAAGCCCTTTGTGAGGTTTTCGTCTGGTTTTTCGTATCGTGATTGTTCTCGCCTGTTCGTTGTAAACGGCATCCGGAAATTCTTTGGAAACGGCATTGTAAATCTCCACACTTGCACGGGTTGCAAGCATATCATTTCCACCGGCAACGATATGTTCCACAATCTTCACCACCTGTTCTGTGGTCTTACCCATGCAAAAAATAACCTCTGGAAAGCCGCAACGAATCTTGCGATGGCTGTCCACCTTGGCAAAACCGATGTCTTTGTAAGGCAGTTCCTTGATCTTCCCAAGGACATCAGTTATTGACACCTCCCCGGCCTTATAATCTTCCAGTAATCGTTTTATTACATCAATGTCCATATCAATCTCATAATGTGCTGAAAATTTATAGGTCTATACATATCTGTAGGGGCAATTCATGAATTGCCCCTACATGAATGATATGTGCAAAAATTTTTTAGACAATCCCACCAGGGATAGTTACTTGATTGCGGCTATGTTGTGTTTATGGAATAGCTTCGACATCAAGCAGCGAAATATCGCCTTTTAAATACTGCTTATATGCCAGACCTGCCACCATAGCGGCATTATCTGTACATAATCTTGGAGATGGAAAATATACTGGAATTCCAATATCTTTCGATGTTTCTTGCAGCCTTTGACGAAGCCTTGAATTTGCCGCAACACCACCACCCAACGCAATCCCGCGAACATTATACATCCTTGATGCCAGGACTGTTTTATCTATCAGCACATCAACCACCGCCTCCTGAAAACTCGCAGCGATGTCAGCGATTTCCTGATCCGACGGTGTCTTTGATCCGGATGTCCTTGCATCCTGCCCCCGATAGTAATATAAAACGGCAGTCTTCAGTCCACTAAAGCTAAAATCGAGCGAATCCTTTTCGAGATACGCCCTTGGGAATGTCACTGCACGTCGATTTCCGCACCTTGCAAGCTTATCAATGATGGGACCCCCTGGATAACCCAGACCCAATATCTTTGAAACTTTATCAAATGCCTCACCTGCTGCATCATCAATTGTCCAGCCCAACGGCGTATGTTTCGTGTCGCTTTCTGATAAAAAAAGGGTAGTGTGCCCCCCCGACACGACAAGACTGATCGTGGGATACGACATATCCTCATGTTCGAGATTATTCGCATAGATATGGGCATGGAGATGATTAATTGCCAACAAGGGTACATCCAGCGCCAGGCATAATGTTTTGGCGGCTGTCACACCGATAAGCAAGGCGCCAATGAGACCTGGTGTATTAACAACGGCGATTGCATCAATTTCAGCAAGCTGTACCTTTGCATCACTCAGGGCGCTGTTAATGACACTGACGATAGACTCCAAATGCGCCCGACAGGCAATTTCGGGAACCACACCTCCAAACTGGCGATGTAAAACATCCTGGGACAGAATAATACTCGATACTATTTCCCTCCCGTTTTTTACAACAGCAGCCGAAGTCTCGTCACATGATGTCTCTATACCGAGGATTATCATACCATAAAAAAAGCAGGAATATCTCCTGCCTCGATCATAAAAATTTACTATAAATATTATTCCATTCTTTAGGGAGCGCCTGAGCGTTTTGCATAGACCTCTATACCTTTCAGGATGTCCACAGCTCTTTCCAGTTGTATATCGACATATTGTGGTTTTTCTTTTGCCCCAACGGTTCCTTTCAATACGGTCTCACTTCCCTTTGCTTCATTAATCATTGTATCGATATTTATCATGGCTAGATGCTCGTGTAACGCCTTTGTCTCGGCAAAATTGAGCGGGACTTTTACGTGCGGTTCAATTCCCTTTTCATGAATACAAACTCCTGACGGCGTATAATACCGCGCCGTTGTCAATTTTAATGCGGCTTTCCCGTCTCCTACTGGAATCAGGCTCTGCACAGAACCCTTGCCAAACGTTTTAATGCCTAACAACAAACCGCGTTTATGATCCTTGATCGCGCCTGCAACAATTTCTGATGCGCTCGCGCTTCCATTATTTACGATCACTACCAGCGGAAAATTGGAATACGTCCCCTGCTTATGGGCTTGATACACATAATTCTGTGTTTTATCTCTTCCTTTGGTAGAAACAATTACCCCCCGTTCCAGAAACTTATCGGCCATATCAACTGCGACGTTCAATAATCCGCCGGGGTTAAATCTCAAGTCCAATACCAGGCATTTCATACCTTTCTTCAACAAATCCTGAATAGCCGCATCCATATCCCTTACGGTATGCTCCTGGAAATTTGTCACCGCAAGGTAACCAACATTATAGTCATTATCCACCATTCGGGCGCCCCGGATGCTCTTTACATGAATCTTCGCGCGTTCGATGGTAATATCTGTTGGGGTTGTATCGCCTTCATGAACTACGGTCAGGGTAATTTTTGTTCCTAACTTTCCCCGCAGCTTTTTCACGGCATCCCTGATAGTCATATTTTCCGTGGATTCACCGTTGATCTTGATAATTCGATCTCCTACCAGTATCCCGGCCTTAAAAGCAGGAGAATCAAGCAGAGGCGTAATCACCGTCAGTAATCCATCTTTGACTATCACCTCGATCCCCAGTCCTTCAAATTCTCCTTCCGTTTCAATTTTCAGCTCTTCCATATCCTCAGGGCTAAAATATTGACTATACGGATCGAGACCCGAAAGCATGCCGCGGTATGCGTTCACAAGGATTGTGTTAATTTTTATTTCATCGACATATTTATCCTGTAATTCCTTAACGACTTTTACAAACGCTTCATACTCCTCATAAACGTTATCTTTGGTTTTATCGGCACTCTCTTTAACTTCAATCTGAGGCTTTTCGAGGGGAACTTCCTGCCCAAACGAGACCGTTCTAACAAATACAAGGGTTATAAATAATAAAAAAATGCTCGGCCTTTTCATCATTTCTTCTTACGCTCAATTGCTCGTTTTGCCGCCAAAACAATATCTTCTGGCAGAAGGTGATATTCTTTAAAGAGGATATCGGGTTCTCCCGACTGTCCAAAACGATTATCAATACCAATCATTTCCATAGGAACAGGATAATTTCTGGCTAATACCGATGCAACGGCGCTGCCCAAACCGCCGTCCAGCACGTGCTGTTCTGCTGTCACCACAGCATTTATCTCCTTTGCAACCTTCACTAAAATTTCCTGGTCTATGGGTTTTATAGTATGCATATTGACTACTGTTGCCTCGATTCCTTCTTTCGATAGCATATCAGCCGCTGTAAGCGAGTTAGCCACCAATGCCCCGCAGGCAACAATCGCCACGTCTTTCCCGTTTCTGAGGATGTTCGCTTTTCCAATGGTATACAGGTCTTCCTTTTTTGTAATTACCGGTACCGCAGCCCTGCCCAATCGGATGTAAATAGGACCTTTATGGGCTACGGCAGCCAGAATGGATTTTCTTGTTTCTACAGCATCACACGGTTCGACAACCGTCATGGTCGGAATTGTCTTCATCAGCGAGATATCTTCGATACACTGGTGCGATGCCCCATCGGGTCCAACAGATACCCCGCTATGCGTGGCAACGATCTTTACATTCAATCCACTGTAACAGATCGTATTTCTGATCTGTTCCCAAGCTCTACCCGTAGCAAAGATACTGAAGCTGCTGACAAAGGCTATTTTCCCGCATGTCGCCAACCCGGCAGCCGTATTCATCATATTGGCCTCGGCAACTCCCATATTAAAAAATCTTTCGGGGAATTTCTTGCCGAATTTAGCCGTGGTTGTGGACTTTGAAAGGTCGGCATCCAGCACCACGATGTCCTTGTTTTTCTCTCCCAGCTCTACCAGTGTGTCGCCGTATGCCTGGCGTGTAGCTATCATTTCTGTCATTTT
>JANLHY010000659.1 GCA_024653795.1 Candidatus Brocadiaceae bacterium
GCACTGCATTATTAAATGCTATTAATTATGTCGGCGCGAATGCCATTATAGCGGATATTAACGGAGACGACTACAATCTGAGCTATGACGATGCAAAAAGGCGTGTCACGAAAAAGACAAAAGCAGTTATTATACCTCATATATTTGGAACACCTGCCCGCGATATGGAGAGATTTAAAGATATGGGTGTTCCTGTTATAGAAGACTGTGCCCAATCAATTGGTTCAAAGATTGGTGGGCAGTATGTTGGCACAATAGGTGATGTCAGCATCTTCTCATTTTATGCTACAAAGGTTATGACAACAGGTGAAGGCGGCATGGTGGCAAGCAATTCATCGGAATTGGTGGAGAGGATTTGTGATTTACGGGATTATGATAACAAAGATGATTATATGGTAAGATATAACTATAAGATGACAGACATTCAGGCAACAATGGGTATTGAACAACTCAAGAAATTGCCTGATTTTATAAATAGAAGAAGAAGAATAGCCGAAAGATATAATGAAGGGTTGAAAGATTTACCAGTAAGACTGCCTATGGCATCATCCGTGAGTGACAGTATTTGGTTTAGGTATGTAATCTATTCTGAAAGGGCAAACGGTCTGACAAGATATTTACATGAAAAGGGGATTGGTGCATTAAAACCTGTTTTTAAGCCGCTACATATATTATTGGGAAACAAAGGAGACTGTCCTATTTCTGAGAGGATATGGAATAACACTGTATCCCTGCCTATATATCCATTACTATCATTGGCTGATGTTGGTGAGGTAATTAAATTCACGAGACTTTTTTATAGTTCTTAATCTGTGCAATCAATTCTTTCTCAGGAGATGGTATGAAAAGAATTGTAGTTACAGGTTCATCTGGGTTAATCGGTTCTGAAGTTGTGATATTCTTTAGTAAATGTGGCTTTGAAGTGCATGGTATTGATAATAACCAACGTGCAGTCTTCTTTGGTCCGCAGGGGGATACTCGCTGGAACCAGCAGCGTCTTCAGAAATCTATACCTGACTTTTATCATCATGAGATGGATATCCGTAACCGACAAGGTATGATTAGCCTAATAGAAGAAATTTGTCCTATCTGTATTATCCATGCTGCTGCCCAACCCTCTCACGACCGCGCAGCAGATATTCCCTTTGATGATTTTGATACTAATGCAGCAGGAACCTTGAATTTGTTGGAAGCGGCACGCAGATTTTGTCCAGAGTCACCATTTATCCATATGTCTACAAATAAAGTTTATGGAGATTTGCCGAATTCAATCAAGTTAAAGGAAATGGAAACACGGTGGGATTACGATGACCCACAGTATGAATATGGAATTCCAGAATCTTTCTCTATTGACCAATCCAAACATTCCCTCTTTGGCGCTTCTAAAGTGGCTGCAGATATTATGGTACAGGAATATGGTCGTTATTTTAATATGCCAACTTGCTGCTTGCGAGGCGGTTGTTTAACCGGGCCTAATCATTCTGGTGTAGAACTACATGGCTTTTTAAGTTATCTGGTGAAATGCAACCTTGAGGGCATTGAATACAAAATTTATGGATATAAAGGAAAACAGGTAAGAGACAATATTCATTCTGAGGATGTGGCACGTTTCATGTTTGAGTTTTATAAAAACCCTCGTTGCAGTGAAGTTTATAATCTTGGCGGAGGAAAGGAAAACTCTTGCTCCATCATGGAGGCATTTAAAATTGTTGAATCATTCACCGGGAAGAAACAGGTTTATACTTATATTGAGCAGAACCGTATCGGCGACCATATCTGTTACTACAGTGACCTGAGAAAAATGGAATCACATTATCCGAGATGGGATATTACAAAATCACTGAAACAAACTATTGGTGAAATTGTGGAGTCATGGAGTAGACGACTTTCCTCTTGATGCCATAGTATCTGTTTGTCATAGATAAAACAATCTCAATTTTTGGTGGAAGGAGAAATGAAATCAAGAAAAACCGCCCTTAAGCAAGAGTACCAATTAAGATTCTCAAATATACGGGAATATCGTTGTTTTGTATGGAAAATACTATGTTCTGATTTCTTTCGGAAATACATCCCCAAGAATGCAGCGATTCTTGATATTGGCGCTGGATGGGGGGAGTTTATCAACAATATGGAAGCAGCCAAGAAATTTGCGATGGATTTAAATCCTGAAACTGGTGATTACCTTACAGACGATATAATTTTTTTGAACCATGACTGTTCCAAAAGATGGGAATTGGATGATAATATCTTGGATGTTGTCTTTTCCAGTAACTTCCTTGAGCATCTTCCCAATAAAGAGAGTATTGAAAACACTATTTCTGAAGCGTATCGGTGTCTGAAAAAGAATGGCAAAGTTATTTTTCTCGGTCCAAATATCAAGTATATACACGGTGCTTACTGGGATTTTTGGGATCACTGTATCCCACTTACCGAATCTTCCCTCCGTGAGATTCTCATGATGAAAGGATTTAGAATAGACTTATGTATTGCACGGTTTCTTCCGTATTCCATGTCAACTGGAATAATGCCTCCTCCCTTCTTGATAAAAATTTACCTCAAGTTCCCATTCGTGTGGCGTATTGTGGGTAAACAGTTTTTGGTAATTGGAAGGAAAGAATAGATATGTATAAATCACTCCAGGCTGGTTCAATCTTGCAGATTGAACCGAAAGGTTTGAATGGAATCAGGAACTTTGAACAATGCACTTAGATGAATGATGTTGCCAATTTGGAGATTTGAATGAAATTGCTGATTACTGGGATATGCGGGTTCGTTGGTAGTACATTGGCAAGATATTTATTAAATGCCAAATCTGGACTAACCATTTATGGACTGGACAATCTTATTCGTCAGGGTAGTGAGTTAAACAGGAGCGAACTTCTGAAATTGGGGATTAAGATTTTTCATGGCGACATCCGAATTCAATCAGATTTTGACACATTGCCTGATGTAGACTGGTTGATTGATGCTGCTGCCAACCCGAGTGTGCTGGCTGGAGTGGATGGTAAAACAAGCAGTCGTCAACTTATAGAACATAACCTCTGTGGAACTATAAATATGCTTGAGTATTGCAAAAGGCATCAAGCAGGGTTTATACTCATTAGCACCAGCAGGGTTTATTCCATTAAGCCCTTGTCAGAGGTGGAGGTTGAGGTGAGTGGTAAGTCCTACCGTTTAAAAGAAAATGCCGCTTTAACTCAAGGTTTGACACCTTTAGGAGTTAATGAGCAATTTAGCACAACCCCACCTCTTTCTCTTTATGGCAGCACTAAATTTGCATCAGAAATACTTGCACTTGAATATGGAAAAATGTTTAATTTTCCAGTTTGGATAAACAGGTGTGGAGTTCTGGCTGGAGCAGGCCAGTTTGGAAGACCTGACCAGGGGATATTTGCATTCTGGATAAATGCATACCTTCGGAGAAGTCCACTAAAGTATATAGGTTTTGGAGGGCATGGATATCAAGTTCGGGATGCCTTACATCCTCGTGACTTAATACCCTTGCTCCTGAATCAGATGGCTAACACATCTTCACAGGATGTGCCTCATATCATTAATCTGGGAGGTGGAATTACCCATGCTATGTCACTTGCAGAGATTAGTGAATGGTGTGCTGACAGATTTGGTTGGCATGAGGTGGTATTAAGCGATCCTCATCCCCGCCAATTTGACATTCCATGGATGGTCATGGATTACTCTATGGCAAGACAAATTTGGGACTGGCAGCCTCAAACTCCGCTGCAGCAGATATTAACAGAAATTGCTGAACATGCAGAAAAGAATCCTGATTGGTTACAAATCTCTGGGGCATTATTATTTTAATAAAAATATTTTGACAATTTTAGTAAAATTACGTAGCGCCGAACCCTTGTGGTCGGCTAAGGGAGGGGGATAAACCACCCGCGCTACGCAATCCGATTTATTCGGGTTATGAAAACAGAACAGGAATCTAAACCACTTAAATTGCTTTCCGTTGTAATACCTGCGCGGAATGAAGAAGGATGTATTTGCTCAACTATAGAACACTTGAACTTAGAACTACGTCTTCATAACATCCCGCATGAAATCATAGTGGTTGATGACGGCAGTACTGACCAAACATGGAAACTAGTAACAGAACTTAAAGAACATATTCCACAGTTAATGCCAGTTAAAAATGATGGGCTATATGGTTTCGGCCGCGCAGTTATTCGCGGTCTTGACACTATGACTGGGGACGCTGTAGTTATTATGATGGCGGATGAATCTGATGATTGTCGGGACGTGGTTCGTTACTGGAATGAATTGAATAAAGGGGTAGATTGTGTTTTTGGCAGCCGGTTTATAAAAGGGGGAAGTACTATGGATTATCCTCTGGTCAAAAAGGTACTCAACCGTTTAGCAAATACCTTTATCAAACTCTTGTTCCGAATCCGCCTAAATGACACTACCAATGCATTTAAGGCATATCGGCGAGAAGTAATTGATGGATGTCAGCCGCTAATCTCTCCGCATTTCAATCTGACTGTGGAACTGCCGCTTAAGGCAATTGTTCGTGGATACACATGGTTGGTCATTCCTATTACATGGCGAAACCGCAGGACCGGTGTTGCCAAATTAAAGATAAAGGAAATGGGCAGCCGCTACTTATTTATATGCCTTTATGTATGGCTTGAAAAATATTTTTCTATGGGAGACTACAAGAAATGTGTCAAATGAACTACCACCATATAACCCGGTGGTAACTACTGATAGCCGAAGTCGACTTTAGTCGGCGAGCCGAGTCTGTTCGTAAAGCCATTGGTTTCAGCCGATGGTGTGGGCTGATTTTGATAGAGGAGGAATGTCAAATGCTTGAAAAAAGGAAATTTATTGTTCTGCTGATAATTGCCTCATCATTTTTGGTCTTAACATATTTTCATTCAATTACAAAGATGGTATTTGTGGAGAAAAACTTTTGTGATTTTGCCGGTTATTATTTTTATGCAGATCTGTTAAACAATGACAAAGACATATATCTTCTTACGAGAGATAAAAATCTCGGAGAAGAACACAAGCAATTAATGAAAGAATCAGGAATTCCTGTGCATATCGCCTTTGGAGTAGGATACTCACCATTATTTTTTTATCTCATATCGTTTCTTGCAAAACTTAAGTTTACAACTGCCAATCTGGTATGGTTGATAGCAAACAATTTATTGGTAATTGCTACCATGATGCTCTGGATATTCATGCGTAGAGATAGAGATAGTTACTTATTTTTTACGTCCATTATTGTGATGTTTGCAAGTCAACCATTACTTGAAAATATGGGCGCTGGTCAGGTAAATGTTATTTTTTTATTCCTATTTCTTTTGGTGGCATATCTATACAATGAAAAAAGGGAATATCTCTGCGGTCCCGCTTTAGCATTTGTCTTACTTTTGAAGCCTCAATGGGGTTTGATCTCTTTATTTTTCTTGTGGAAAAGGTCATATACAGTAGTTACATCCACGATAATAAGTTATATAGTATTTCGTATTTTTGGCATTCTTTTATATGGTTTTGATATAGAAGCGTCTTACTGGCAAAGTTTATTTTACCAGTCACAGACCCAGACAGGAGATATTATGGACCTTTCTTTAAAAGGGGTGGTTGATAGGATTTTTCTTGGGCTATTACCCGAGCAAATGAAGATTGCGTCCGTACTGCATAAAGCCGTCAGTTTGGCGTTAATTGTTCTTACTTTTAAGCAGATTCCCAGAATAAAGAATAGTAACGAGTCTCTTTTAGAATATGCTGTGGTAATATCTCTGGTAGCCATTATTTCCCCCAAGACTTTAGAACATCATCTTGTGCCGCTATTTATTCCATTTGTTATTCTGCTAGAGATGTTGAATATAGGAAATATAAGGAATATTGTCTTATTAACTGCTGCATTTTGTCTTGTATCAGTGAGATATTCGTTAAACAGTATTTCTGCTTTCCATGTTGGACTTCCTGCTATTTTAACTGCTGGAAAGATAGCAGGAGTTTTTATACTCTGGTGGTTGTTGATGAAAACTTTATCCCCAAAATATAAAGACTGCATGCAATCTCTTCCATGAGTTACATCCCTGTCTTCAAGCCGCTCCATGGGTTGGCAAGGCCACAAAAAGGAAGCTATCCGGTTACTGATAATGTATGGAGGGATTCAGTATCACTGCCGATATATCCTAACCCGAACGAGTCGGAAGAGACGAAATCAGAAGTTTTGAACGTGGCTGTAGATTTTGAGTTAGCGCCAAATTATGAAAATTGCAAAATGTTTAGGTTCAATCGAAGACGATTGAACCAGCAAAACACTTTTAGCAAAAAAATGTAGCGCCGATCCCTTCCCCGATCGTAGTCGAGGACAGGTGTGGTCTGCCTATGGCCTGTCTGCGTGCGGACACGCACAGGTAGGCGGGGGGTAAACCACCTGTCTGCTGCCAGGCAGGCCCGCGCTACGGATTCCGACTCGTTCGGATTAGGGATTGACAATAAATAACATGAACAACTTCATGCCTGCCTGAGCGAGTCCGCTCGCAGACAGGTTGCTGTGCCATCAGGGCTAAAGCCCCGGT
>JANLHY010000667.1 GCA_024653795.1 Candidatus Brocadiaceae bacterium
ATCCATGCTGGCTCTGCCAATAAAGGTATTTCTGAGACTGGTATTCCATGTGAAATATATCTGGGTAACGCCGTGGTTTAATATATGAAAAAAGAAGAAGATAAATCTTACCTGATCATGTATGTCATTGTTAGCTTCCTCCTCGTTGCAGTTACCGCGTGGGCGATTCTGAACGAAACCTATGACAGACGGCCCTGGAAAAATTATCAGAAGCGGTTCTATCGCCTGGGGTATGAAAAAATCAAGCAGAACTATGAAAAGGAACGTGCAAATTTTGAAAGTCCGGAAGTCCAGAAAAAATACGTAGAGGCAAAGAATAAGCTGGAGCATGCGCGGGAAGACTTCAAAAAACCGCCAATACAGGCTGAGGACAGGAAGCTGTCAGAAGAACAAAAGGTATTAAGCAGCGAGTTGGAGACTTTGAGGTTTAAGGCAATAGTAACGCGCAATGAAAGCATGGAGAAGGAATATCTCTATGGAAAAAACCCGGGCGAACATATCAAACATGAGATTGAGGGGTTAGAGGAAAAGGGTAAGGAATTTGCCGCAAAGATTAAGGATTTGGAAGGTAAAATTGCACCCATAAAGGCAAGATTGAATGATCTCAAACATGGCGTCGATACATATACGGAAGAGTTAGACGCCTATACAGCCGGCATGGAAAGGTATAAGGCTCAGTTAAAAACCTTCAGGAAAACCCGCCCAAACCTGCAGGTATATCAGACGTATATGGAAGATTTAAACATAGCCGATAGGTGCATGTCATGTCATGTAGGCGTAAATACATTGGAAAGCGAATCAACAGCACAACCATACGCAAGCCATCCTGACCAAAAATTGTATTTGGGCAATCATCCACCTGAAAGATTTGGATGCGTGCTTTGCCATGAGGGGCAAGCGAGCGCTACATCGGGTGTAAAGAAGGCGCATGGCGAGGTTGAATACTGGCTTACGCCAATAAACCGGGGTAAGACAGCACAGGGGTCGTGTATACGGTGTCATCTTGAAGGTAAGGAGGTCAAAGGCGGAGAAGTACTCTGGGAAGGTAAGAGACTTTTTGAGGAACTTGGATGCCATGGATGTCATGAAACGGTAGGATTCGGTGAAGATAAGAACAGGATGATAGGCCCGAGTCTCAGGAACATAAAGAACAAAGTAAGGGCTGAGTGGATTACGGCATGGATAAAAGATCCAAAGGGTTTTAGACCAACAACGTTGATGCCCAATTTCAGGCTTTCAGATGAGGAATCACAGGCCATAGCGGCCTATTTATGGCAGCATGCAGACGAAAGAAGCGCCTATGAAGAAATGCCTGCATTTGACGAGGAACAGTTATCTCAGGGGGCTTTTATTTTTGAGCAGGTGGGGTGCATGGCATGTCACACCTATGAGAAGGACGCAGTAAGAGGGTTTGCGCCCAATTTGTCCAGGATTGGAGAAAAGATAAACTATGGGTATCTGGTTGAATGGATCACGAATCCAAAAGGAAAAGAACCCCTCACGCGTATGCCAAACTTCAGGCTGAGCCAGGGAAAAGCTAGTCTTGCTGCCGGATATCTGATCAGTAAAACAGGCAAAGGCATTACAAAAGAAGGATTATCAGATGCGGGATGGTTAGAGGATAAAGAACGGGCGCGTGTTGGGGAGGATCTGATCAAGAGATATGGTTGTTTCGGTTGTCACGAGATAAAAGGAATGGAAGGACTTGGTAAGATAGGAACCGAGCTATCGGCCATTGGTTCTAAGCACGTACATCTCCTTGATTTTGGACTGTTAGAGAAGAAAATATTAGGCGAGGCGGGGCTTAAGCATTTCACCGAGAACATTGGAAAGGCACGGCAGGCATGGTTAAGGGCAAAGTTGCATGACCCCAGGCAGTTTGACGAAGGAAAGTATAAAAAACCTGCGGATCGCCTAAAAATGCCTGATTTTGGGTTAAAAGAGGAAGAAATAGAGTCATTGATAGTAATGCTATCAGGGCTGAGAGAAGAGAAACTTTCTGGGGCGTATATCGCC
>JANLHY010000676.1 GCA_024653795.1 Candidatus Brocadiaceae bacterium
ACTTGACAATTTTGCACACCTGCATTAATATGACCTTAATTCTAGTCAACCTTAATGGAGGTCTATTATAATGAAAACATTATCTCTTTCAGAAGCAAAAATGAAGCTAAGCAGCCTCGTTGAGGCTGTTAACACCACCGACGAGGAGGTAGTAATTACAAAAAATGGTTCACCTGCCGCTGTTTTGGTGAGCCCGGACGAATTTGAAGGCTGGAAAGAAACTATTGCTATTCGTTCTGATTTACCATTAATGCAAGAAATTAAAGAAGGATTAAAGGCATTAAAAAGTAAGAAGGCAAAACTGTTTACGCTTGAAGAACTTCTGGATTAATATATCCCGAAAATGAGCAAGACCATAAGAAAACTCAAAGTTCCTGACAGTGTGGCAGAGCTTATTAGAAACATGCATCCACATCTTAAGAAAAAAATCAAGGCATCCCTACAATCAATAATCACTGATCCTTATTTGGGAAAAGCACTAAAGGATGAACTTGCAAGTTTGAGAAGTTTTCGAGTTAGCCAGTTTAGAATAATATACAGGATTTCAGACCAGAAGCTAATTGAAATTGTTGCAATAGGTCCCCGCGAATGCGTATATGAGGATACTTTTCGGTTGCTTAAAAGAAAATGAAAAAAATATCAAAAAGCAAATTAAGATTACTTAAAAAGTATTTTTTTGAAAACCCAGAGGTATCAATGGCTTTTCTCTTTGGCTCCCAGGTTAAAGGGCAAGCTCTTTTTGATTCTGATGTTGATATTGCAGTATATTTCAAACCAGAGGAAAGAAGGCTGGAATGGGAAGAGAGAGGAGAGTACCCGGGGGTAACCGAAATCTGGGCAGAAACCGAAAAAATACTGGGAGAAAATGTTGATATCCTGGTTTTAAACAAGGCCCCGAGTCTTATTGCCTTTGATGCCTTGCGCACTGGTATACCCCTGGTGATTAAGGACGGTTCGCTGTATTTAAGATTTTTATTATTCATCAGTTCCGCTGCTATGGATTTTAAAGAATTTATAGAAGATTACTGGCAAATCGAACAACGTTCAACCTCATTAAGTGATTTTGATAAAACAAGATTAATTGAAATAATAAAATTTTTGACTAACGAGATCGATGATTGGGATGTTTATCTAAAATTTGATTGGGATGAGTACCAGAATGACAGATTGAAAAGGAGAAGCCTGGAACACTGGGTAGAGAATATAGTGAATGCAACGATTGACATTGCAAGAATTCTCCTTGCTTCAGAAAAAAAACCTTTGCCGGGCACTTATAGAGAAATCTTAAGATCATTTATGTCTTTGAAAGACTTTGATAAAAATATTGCAGAAAAATTAGGCGAATTTGCAAGATTAAGAAATATTATTACTCATGAATATTTAGATATTCGATGGGAACAAATGCAAAATTTTGTAAAGACTGCCAGACCACTATTTGAATATGCTATCGAGTTTGTGAAAAAGAATTGTTACATTAGAAGTAATCAATAAATATTCGGTGTAATTCCGTGAATATCCGTGGTAAAGTTTTAAACGGAAAGGAGGTACTCAATGCCGGTAACTGAAAAAAGAGTCAGCAGGCTTGAACGAGCGCTGGAGGATTTTATTACCAGTGTAAGGGATTCACAGATGCGTACAGAAGCTGAACTCAGGGAATTTAAAGACGAGATGCGTGACTATAAAGAAGAGAACAGACAACAGAGAAGGGAAATGAATATCAAGTGGGGAGAGATGGCTAGAAAACTTGGCACGATAACAGAAGACCTCGTAGCGCCGAGCATACCAAAAATAATAAATGAGATGTTCGGTCTGGATGTGGTATTTCTTGGAATACGTATGAAAAAGAAACTTCAAGATGGCAGGATAAAAGAGTATGACGCCATAGTGGTGGCAGGTGAATATGTTTTTGTTGATGAGACTAAGAGCACACTGGATAGTGAAGCTGTGAAAGATTTCATCGAAGATATCCAGGAGTTCAGGGATTTCTTTCCTGAATATGAGGGGAAAAAAATAATTGGAATTCTCGCAAGTCTCTATGTAGATGAGAGTGTGATAAAGTATGCAGAGAAGGCAGGCTTTCTGGTGTTTGCGGTCGGAGAAGCCTTAATGGAAGTTAAGAATACAAAGGGATTTAAACCGAAAGAGTGGTTATGAAACAAAATAAACCATGGGGAGGGCGATTTACAAAGCAGACAGCGGCATCGGTGGAGTCCTTTACAGAGTCGGTTTCCTTTGACTGGCGGCTCTATAAATACGATATCGAAGGGAGTATTGCCCACGCGACGATGCTTGCCCGGTGCAAGCTCATTACAGAAAAAGAGAAAGATGCGATTGTTAAGGGGCTCAATGAAATTCTCTCAGAAATTCAGTCCGGGAAGTTCGAGTTCAAAGAGTCTCTCGAAGACGTGCATATGAATATCGAGTCGGCATTGATCGAGCGGATTGGCGAGGCTGGCAAAAAGCTTCATACCGCCCGAAGCCGAAACGATCAGGTTGCCCTTGACCTGCGGCTCTGGACTCGTGATCAAATTCAGGTAATGATAAACCTTCTGGCAAAGCTTCAAGGAGAATTGGTAAAGAAGTGTAAAGAGCAGTTTGGCCTTATTATGCCGGGTTTTACTCACCTTCAACATGCACAGCCTGTCTTATTATCACATTATCTGCTGGCATACGTCGAGATGCTGGAACGAGACAAAATGCGGCTCCAGGATTGCTGTGCCCGACTTAACAAATCACCATTAGGCGCTTGTGCCCTCGCAGGCACGACACTTCAAACAGATCCGCTGCATACGGCAAAATTACTGGGCTTTCAAGGGGTTTGTGAGAACAGTATGGATGCCGTAAGCGACAGGGATTTTTGTATTGAGTATGCATTCTGCCTTTCATCAATCGCTATGCACATGTCCAGACTTTGTGAAGAGTGGATTATCTGGTGCAATGACGAGGTTAAGTTTATCGAGATCAGTGACGCCTATTGCACGGGTTCGAGCATTATGCCGCAAAAAAAGAATCCAGATGTGCTGGAGTTGATTCGGGGTAAAAGCGGGCGAGTGTTCGGGCATTTGACATCTTTGCTCACGTTACTCAAGGGACTGCCATTAAGCTACAATCGTGACATGCAGGAAGATAAGGTGGCAATATTTGATGCTTCAGATACCGTTCAAAGCTCGTTATCGATACTGGCCGAGCTTGTGGCGAATACGAGTTTTAACGGCGAAAGGATGATGCAGGCATGTGAGAAGGGCTTTATCGATGCGACTGCGCTTGCAGAGTACCTTGTCAAAAAGGGCGTGCCGTTCCGTAAGGCACACGAAATTGTAGGGAATATCGTGCGGGAATGTATCAGGGTGCATTGCAGTCTGATAGATTTGAAGTTGGAGGGATTTAAGGCATTCTCTTCAGTTATAGAAAAGGATGTCTATAAGGCGCTGGGTGTGGAAAATTGTATAAAGAATTATAAAAGTTACGGTTCTACAGCGCCGCAGTTAGTTAAAAAACGTATTGCGTATTGGGAAAAGAAACTGAGCAACAGTTTTCCACGGAGGAACACAGATTAGCACGGAGTAAATAGATTTTGAGTAATAGTTCACCGGCGGAAAAAGATTTGACAAGATAACAGGCCTGCCCTCATGAAAATGGGGGATAGACATGATATAAATTAATTTCTGACAGGATTAACAGGATAATCAGGATGAAATAAGGTAGCTTTTATCATGTTAATCCTGTTCATCCTGTCTAAGGTAGCTGAACTATTGCGATTTTGAAAGGGTAAATAATAAATGGATGCTTTTGAATACAGAGGCAAGACGCTATTTTGCGAGGATGTAAGAATCGATGATATTATTTCACAGGTAGGCACACCTGCCTATATTTACAGCAAGAATGCAATTCTGGCACGTTATCATGAACTAAAAACAGCGTTCCAGGATGTCGATACCCTGATCTGTTTTTCTGTCAAGTCTAATTCGAACCTCTCCATTTGCAAAATCCTGGCAGAAGAGGGATCGGGTTTCGATGTGGTTTCCGGTGGTGAGTTGTTTCGTGCTATCAAGGCTGGCGGCAATCGTTCAAAGATTGTATTCGCGGGGGTTGGAAAGATGGACAAGGAAATAAAGTATGCCCTTGAGAACGACATCTTTATGTTTAATGTAGAGTCTGTGGCAGAACTTGAGCACATTAATAAACTGGCTGGAGAGGCTGATAAAACACCAAGAGTAGCCTTGCGAATAAATCCTGACATCGATGCAAAAACCCATGCCAAGACTACCACAGGGAAAAAGGAAAACAAATTCGGAATCGACCTGTCCGAGACTGAAGAGATTATTAAGCAATCTGCAAGATATTCGAATGTTGACCTGTGCGGATTACACGTACATCTGGGTTCGCCCATTTATACGGTTGATCCCTATGTG
>JANLHY010000683.1 GCA_024653795.1 Candidatus Brocadiaceae bacterium
ACCGGGCTCAATCCTAACCCTTTTCCCATAATCCGCGGCGTTATAACAGTTCCTTCAAGTATTTGACCGATACCAAAGGTTATTAAAATATATATTATATGTTTGAAATCATGAAATTGGAAGAGCGCGAGTGCGGAAGCCAGGACAATTCCTGTTCCAGTGCCAACGTATGGGATCAGATTACCAAAGCCGCCTATAAAACCGATAAGAAACGATAAGGGAACACCTGCGATTGTCAGGCCAATACTGTAAATAAGAGAAAGAATAAGGCAGATAACAAGCTGGCCTCGAAGGAAATAGCGAAGATTGTTATTTACTTTAGATAAAAGACCTGTTGCCTGATCTCTTTTCGATAAAGGGAAAATAGTTTTTATATGCTGGGCGATGATATTGAAGTCCATGAGCAGGTAAACAGACACGACTCCAAAAATAATGAAATTCACGAGAATTCCAAGGAATCCAAAGGTGCTGTAAAAAATGTTCTTGATAATATTCAGGAAAAAACTGATAACCTGTGGAATATATTTTTTGAATCCTCCTAATATTTCAGCTAAACGTATTTTTTGCAAACGGGCTTCTTTTTCTGCATCAGACCACTGGACAGAGGAAAGTTCCTTTTTATTGTGTTCTTTTATACCTGCCTCTTTCTCAGAATCTGTAGGTTTAATCTTTTCACGATCATGTTTGAAGGTTGGTTCCATGCGCTCTTTCATGAGCGATTCAACTGATTTAGCAAGTTCTATATGCCCATATTTTTCTACCCACGCCTCGATAGTAGTTTCATATTTTGGATATTGCTTCTTAATCGTGCTGCCCACTTGATAAATTCCTTTGGTAGTCTTGGGAATTGCATACGTCATAAATCCAGCCGTAGTTAGAAGAACGGCAATAATTATAAAAACAATTCCAAACCCGCGGTGTATGTGCTTACGAGTAAATGGCCAGCATCTACGTTCGAAGAAATCAACTACAGGATCGAAAATATAAGCAACAATAAAGGCAAGTAAAAGGGAGATGATCGTTCCTCTCAGGAAATAACATAACACAAGAAAGATAATAATTGAAA
>JANLHY010000714.1 GCA_024653795.1 Candidatus Brocadiaceae bacterium
AAAAAACTCTAAAAGGATCCCATTCGCGTGGCAATGTTGGTGTGGAATTCCCATGCATAAACACTATCAAACAACGTGCCGAACAGTATTGGGTCAGACACTATTTTATTTGACAAATGAGTCAAAGTAATAAAGGAAATATAGGGATCAAAGCGAACCCATCATCCAACAAATCTGAGATTTACGATGTGGGATTTAAATCGTAATTTGTAAAACGTAAATTGTAAGTAAGACTAAACGAAAGATAATTTTTAGTTGGTAATTCAATACCCCATAAATTAGAATAATTTTTTGCTAAAAGGGAAAATTGAAACCCATTCGATTAACTAAACATGCACAAGAACAACGTGTCGAACGTGGCGCAACTGAATCAGAGGTTCGCTACGCGATCTTAAATGGCTGCCGTGAACCAGCAAAACGTGGACGGGAAATATGCCGTTTTAGCTTTCCTTTTAACAAAAATTGACAAGGAAAATTTTATACAGTTAAACAAGTTGCTCCTGTGATCAAAGAAGAACAAAATGAAATTGTTGTGATAACTGTTTATACAATGTATTTTTAAATGGGAGTATAGTAATGAAAATCAGCTATGATCCGGAAGTAGATGCCATGTACATTCGTTTAATTGAGGGCGAGTATGAATGCAGAACACTTAGATTAAACGAGGAAATTGCGCTTAATATCGGACCGGGTGAAAAATTAGTAGGAATAGAAATTCTTGATGCTAAAGAGGTATTAGGTTCGGGCAAATTACCAAATCTTGTTGTAGAAAATCTACCTCTTGCAAAAGTACAAAATCTATAATGTTCCCCAAAATTGGTTGTGGGGTAAGGTCTTTTCGCTGGTTCAATCGTCTTCGATTGAACCAAGACATTTGGTAAGATTACATTTCATAGCACGGGTTTAAAACCTAGAGTACCTTCAAAATATGTGGTTCAATCTTCAAGATTGAACCAGCCTTGAGAAAAGCTGGAACTCACGAACTCAAAAAAAGAGAATTATTTCCGTTCATCGTGACCGTTTGACAGAGACGCTTTGCATGTGTTTTAAATGGATACGGACAAAGGATAACGAAAATTATTCCTTAGTTTCTGAGTTCCAGATTTGTTTTATAATCTTCGTGTCCTGGTTTGTGGCTGGTTTGAATCCCCTTTTTTGAGATGGGTTTTATTCGAGGTTGGAATGCCGCTTGTGCATGTCCTTTTCAGAACTATTCAGTTTGTTAACAAGCGAAAGGATGACTCCGTCCAGATACACCAGACACGCCTGCTCAAAGAGCGTGTTCCGGAACTGAATGGACCCACTATGCTTATAGTTGGTACTGACCTCCTGTACAGGCAGTTCAATAATAATATCTGCCTGTCCTGCGAGTGGTGAGTCTTTGCGAGAGGTTACAGCTACTATGATAGCCTGCGATTTT
>JANLHY010000736.1 GCA_024653795.1 Candidatus Brocadiaceae bacterium
GGGTATGGCTGTGATATTGTGACACTCTCAGAGGAAACGGAGAGAAACGGGGAATACAAATATCAGCCTGTAGCCACTACGCCAGTGTTTTACTCTACAGTTTGTCCATTGATTTCGTGCTTATACCCTTGTATTTGCCTTTGAACATATATCCGAGAAGTCTTTCTCAAATATCGCCCCCGATAGATTCATTCGGGGGCTGAACGCCTGCTGTATCACCCTGTCTTTTCTCTGTCTTTGTTGAATTTTTCTGTGATCATCTGCGAACATCTGTGTCCTCACGTATCAATACTGATACCTTTCTGATTGACATATAAATATAAGTGATATAAGATTGTGTCTGATATTTTGGTTCAGGCTACAAACTTGAGACAGCGCAGTTTATCAAAGAAAGATGAAATATAGCTGAAAATCGTATTTATGAAAAACGCGGAAATTATTAGCAAAAAACCTGTAACAGATGGTCTCCTGGATTACGAAAGGACTTGCGAGGAATTTTCGTGGGAAGCTATTAAAAAAGAATTCTGTACAAGTAATGATAAGGTAAACATCGCCTATGATGCTATAGACAAGCATGCTCAGTCATGGCGAAAGAATAAGGTGGCTTTGTACTGGGAGGGCGCGGATGGTACCTGTCAGAAGTACACATTCCTGGAGATGAAGAAACTTTCCGACAAGTGTGCCAATATGCTCCGGAAATTAGGGGTTAAAAAGGGATGCCGTGTATTTATATTTCTGCCCCGTTTACCAGAGCTTTATATCGGCATGATAGCCATTGCAAAACTTGGTGCCATTGCAGGACCTATGTTTTCTGCCTTTGGGCCTGATGCAGTACGCGACCGTTTGCATAATGGTGGGGCCAGTGTTTTAATCACTACACACGAATTGAAAGAACGTGTCGAAACGGTACTGTGGGAATTGCCAAAGTTAGAACATATCGTGTTAGTCAATGTCAAAGAAGACTATGAGATGGAAGAGGAAGATGTATGTTATAAGACATTGATGAAAGATGCTCCAGAAAAGTTTGAAATGGAATGGATGGAATGGGAAGACCCCTTATATATCCTGTATACTTCCGGTACTACAGGTAAGCCAAAAGGCATAACACATGTTCACAATGACATGATTTCTCATTATATCACCACCAAATGGGTTTTAGACCTGAGAGATGACGATGTATACTGGTGCACCGCTGATCCCGGCTGGGTAACAGGAACGGTTTACGGACTGTGGGGCCCGTGGCTGAACGGCATTTCTTCTTATATTTATGATGGCCGGTTTGACGCCGCAAAGTGGTATGAAATTATTCAAACGTATAAAGTTACTGTATGGTATACTGCTCCTACGGCATTGCGCATGCTTATGAAGGCTGGCGATGGTATTGTAAAAAAATATGATTTAAGCAGTTTAAGGTATATATGCAGTGTTGGTGAACCGCTTAATCCAGAGGTGATACGGTGGGGATCGAAGGTCTACGAATTACCAATTCATGATAATTGGTGGCAAACGGAAACGGGTTCCATTATGATTGCAAATTATCCCTGTCTGCCGATAAAGCCAGGTTCTATGGGCAAACCTTTTCCTGGTATAAAAGCGGCTATTATTGATGGCAAGGGCAATGAACTACCGGCGGGACAGCATGGACTTTTGGCATTAAAACCTGGCTGGCCTTCTATGCTGAGGAAAGTATGGGGAGACGAAAAACGGTTTGCAGAATATTTCAGCATAAACGGATGGTATGCAACAGGCGATACTGCTTATAAGGACGAGGATGGTTACTTCTGGTTTGTGGGAAGGGCAGATGATGTAATCAATACATCAGGCCATAGGGTAGGCCCATTTGAGGTAGAAAGCGCACTGCTCGAACACAGGGCTGTAGCAGAATCGGGTGTGATTGGAAAACCCGATGCTGAAAGGGGAGAAATTATCAAGGCATTTGTGGTACTTCACGAAGGTTTTGCGCCCTCGAAGGAATTGGAAGAAGAGCTAAAGAAATTTATAAGGCATCGCCTGGCAGCACATGCATACCCACGTGAAATAGAATTCTGTATAAATTTACCCAAAACCCGTAGCGGTAAAATTATGCGTCGACTGCTGAAGGCCAGAGATCTGGGATTGTCTACAGGGGATATATCCACGCTTGAGGATTAGCTTAACTTAACCTTTAATTGAAAAGGCAAAGACGAATGGAAAAGAAGGCATTGAATTCACTGTCCATCAAATAGATGAACATTTTTAACAGATATAATCTTTAAATTATTTACATAAGGAGAAAGGTAAATCAATGGAACAGACAAAATTTAATAAATCATTTTTTGATAAAGTCGAGTCAATCAGGATTAAAGACCCCCTTGCCATAGCGCTGGGTGCAATGGATAAAAACGAGACATTTGTCTTTACATATACCGATGCGGTAAAACTTGCCGGCCATTCATGTCCGGCGGTTTCTGGTGCATACAAATTAACCCAATTGGCATTAAAAAGTTTATACGGTAATGAAACGCCAGTACGTGGCCAAATCAGGGTAACGTTTAAAGGGAGAATAGACTATAAGGTAAATGGGCCAATATCACAAGTTGTTACATTGATAACCGGTGCTGCAGGTGAGAGTGGTTTTAAGGGACTGGGTGGAGGCCGATACAACAGGCATAATTTACTATCTTTTGATGAAACACAGGAAGCTAGTGAAGACGCAGTGTGCACGGTAATATTTGAAAGTATGGATACTAAAAAGAAGATTGAAATCTCTTACTGCAATTACATGCTGCCTGCTAACCCTAAAATGGGAGAGTTAATGCCGTTGGCCGTAACAGGCAAGGGAACCGATGCGGAAATAAAAGAATTCGGGGAATTATGGCACGAGAGGATTAAGGCAGTGCTTTCAAATCCACCAGAAGGAATGTTTGTAATAAAGGAATTGAAATAAGGTTTTTAAGGATAACGAAGGGGAGCTTATTGTGAAAATTAGTCAATTGAGAGAGAAATGATTGCCCTCTTAATTTCACTTTGTTTCCCCTCTAACCACCGGATCTTATCCATATAGATGTTCGACCTATAATCCGGGCAATCCAACACAATTTGCACCCTTGTTACAAAGAAAACCATCTGTTTTTTCGAAACAAATATATATCTTGACGAGGGAATATTAAAATGTATAATAAAACGATGTTTATTATATACAGAATAATAAATTAATGCAATGAAAGGGGGTGGAAGACAGAAGGGATAGTAATTTAAAATATAATCTTATGGTACTTATATAAATCTTAATATCAAATCAATAGAAGAAAGGAGAAAGGGGTTATGTTTAAGAAGATATTTGCGGGGGTTTTGGGTGTAGCACTGGTTGCAGGAATCGGTATGACAACGGCGCAGGCTTATCAGGTTAAACCTGCAAAATTATGGGTTACCGCAACCGCAATCGGTACACCAATCGAGGGAGCTGAAATTAAGGTTGGCGATAATACATGTGCAACAGGCAAGAATGGTACCTGTGTGTTCGAGTTAAAACCAGGAACGTATGAAATTTCAGTTCACGAACATGGCGGCGCAAGCGCCCATACTACCGTGAGCCTGGAAGAAAAAGATATTAGGTTTATTTCACTGGATTTAGGCGCCAGCGCACTCCATCCAAGCGGACATCACTAATCGTGGTAACACACCACAGATTTTAAAAATTTCTTAATCTAAAGGCAGTTGCTAATTGTTCTATATATTAGCAACTGCCTTTTTCTATTACTGGAAGTATGATTAAATTAAAGAAAATACTTTGTCCGATCGACTTTTCCGCTTGTTCTATCTATGCATTAACCTACGCAATAGATCTATCACTTAAAGACCATGCCTCTCTGTACCTCATACACGTTATAGAAACTAATATGGGTGATATAGGAGATATATTAAAACAAATCGACCTGCTTCTGGATGATAAACAGACTGACAGTCTCAAGATGCGGCTTATTAATTTAATACCTGATGAGATACGAACAAATATTAGTATAAATACCCTTGTGGTTAAAGGTACTCCTTTTGTGGAAATAATAAAAGCTGCTAAAGACACTCAGGCAGATTTAATTGTTATGGGTACGCATGGTAAGACGGGGTTGGACTATATACTGATTGGAAGTGTTGCGGAGAGGGTAATACAAAGGTCCCCCTGTCCTGTATTAAGCATAAGACTTCCAAAATAATTATTTCAATCCCATAGGTATTCAAATTTCAATTCCATATTCTTCCTTAATATTGGCTGATTACCACCAAAAATATCTTTATTTGCCTTGTCATTTTCCTGTATAAAATAAACTACCGCTAATAACAACATTTGCTTATACATTAGCTGTCTAAATACTTGTGCGAATTAATTATCTCGTATAATCCAAGCCGCATACTACGGTATGACAGTTGCTAATCAGTGAAAATGCGACATAGTCATTTACTATCGGCACGGAAGTAAACTAGAGTTGTTTTCATGAGAGGTAACATTGCTTACGAAAAGATATAAATCAAAATCTACGCGTTTGAATACTTCCTCACTCTCCCGCAAGGTCATTAGTAAGGGACAGGTATACCGTACAAGAGTGCATAAAACAAGGGAAGTACTTAATTCCATTTTTAAGGCAATAACAGACCCTATCATTGTATTTGATGCGGAATTTACGGTAATAAGGATAAACAAGGCAGCAAAAGAATTTTTTACAGGATATCCAATAGGAAAGAAGTGTTTTTTAACAAAACATAAATTTGCACTGGCCTGTAAGAATTGCCCAACATGGCAAACACTGAAGACTGGCGCTACTACAACCAGCGAGATATTGAATCCCAAGACCAGTACCACACTTCTTTTAAAAACATACCCTATTTATAACAGACTAAAAAATATAAAAGGGGTTGTTCTCATTGGTAGAGAAAGCGATGATGTGCCCATGAAATGGAATAGATAAAAGGATATTGACGACAGCTCCGGTTTCGTTTATCATTTAGAGTAACTGTTCAGCCCACCGCAAAGGCGCAAAGGACGCCCTCCCCCATGTCCCCCTCCAGAGGGGGAGAAAGGGGGAGGAATGAGAAAATACTTCACAGAAGGAGTATCTTCTATAACAAAATCACAAAGTTTTCAGAAATTTTCAGCATTTATTTTCTAAAAAATACTACCTTTTGCGCCTTTGCGGTGAACTATTACCATTTAGATTAATCTTTGCGTAGGAAAGAGAACAATGTGACACTTTAATCTGGGCGTTTTTAATTCGTTTTAACCATGCATTTCATTAAACCTGTATCATATAAACATTGGTTCATCTTACTTTTGTTTCTTACTTCAATTGGTTGCTTAAGCGGTACCAGGCCAGATGTAAGACTTTCCCCAAAACTTGATAAACGACTTTATCAAATAATTCCTTTACCGCTTACTGTTGGTATTTATATTGAACCAACCTTGCGTAATTATGTCCAGGAAGCACCGTTGAAACAAGATGAGGCTGGTACGCCTTATTATGTCTTTCCAAATTTTGTTTTTCCAATCGGCGAAACGCTTTCTTCGAAAATCGAGGAGATGTCGGGAATCTTATTTAAAAAGGCAATATTGATAGATAGTTTACAGAATAAAGAAGCATTGGATGGGATTTTAACCATTAGTTTAAAAAATTCGGAAATAGAACTTCACATGGAAATATCTGTATGGAGGGCCATTGGACGCCATAATCTTTCAATCACGGCATCATTTTTAGATCCCAAACTCAATACAGTGTGGAACTCAGAAATTGCGGTGGAAGGGAAAGGGCTGGACTTTGTAACTTCTCAGGTCGAACACGAATGGTGGATTACGACTGGCCCCAAGTTTGGGCCTGCCGTAGATGACGCTATAGAAAAGCTCACTTACGAACTTGCCCAAAAACTTATTGCATCAAAAGAGATATCGGAAATCAAGAACTAAAACTAATAAAGAAAACCGATATTACTGGTTAATCACAATTTGTGCCGCTTTATGAAGCTGAGAGAGTAATTTGAGGGTCTCCTCATCCAGCACTGCAACCCGGACTTTTTCCTTAACATCCCCAAATTTAATATTAGCGCCTTCTTTTTTCTCCGTTACTTTTATGAGGTGGTATCCAAATTCAGTCTGAACCGGATTACTTACCTGACCTGTCCGTAAAGAAAATGCAGTATCTAAAAATGACTTTGCGAGATTGCCTTTTCTTTGAATGAATCCTAAATCACCCCCATTTTGAGCCGATGGGCAGTTGGAATATTTTTTTACCATTTCATCAAAAGCAGCCCCGCGATCAATTTCTCTTTTGATACTTTTGATTTGTTCCAGCGTATGTGATAATTCTTCCTGCGTCTTCATATCTCTTGTATCGATAAGTATGTGGCAGACCTTAACAGACTCGCCATTAAAAAGGCTCCTGTTTCCATCAAAATATTTCTCCAGAGTCTTGTCATCCAGTTTATTATTGAAATATTTTCCAAGGGCAAGAGAATGTTTTATACCTCTTTTGAATTCACCAATATTGGAGCCTATAGATGCAAGAACATTTTCCAGCGTTTGAACAGCATCCTTCTGATTGCCTGTGATATTACTTCTTACCTGATTCACCTCCCGCTCAATCTCCTCAGGGGCAACAACCAAACCCTGTTTATCAATGAATTCTTCCAGCAATATATCAGTAATCAGTTGGTCCAGGATTTCCTGTTTAATAGTATTGAGTGTTTCTGCATTCGTATTTCTGAAAGTTCCGAGTCGATTAGCTAAATCCGCCTGTGTTATCTTTTTGCCGTTGACAGTTGCTATAACTATTTCATTCTGATGCTTTTTTTCAGCAGAAAATGTACCTCGTTGGAATGAGATTACAAGCAAACACAATATTAGAATTATGAAAGGCTTATTCATACTTTTACTTTATTAAAAATAATTTGAAATTGTTGTATAAAACGAAAATTGCATACTCCTTTAATCACTTAAATTACTATACAAAACCATACAGAAATTGTCAAATTGTAATAAGGGGAGTGAATTCAGCACGTATCGGTTTATACCAGTAGTTAAGCGAAAACTGGCAAAACTATCATTTCAAGTCCTTCGTTCTGTTCAGGAAAGGCTCCGCGAGAAATGACGAAAGTATGAATTTTCGCTCAGGCACTTATTAGTGAAAAAGGGATCTAGGTTTTAACTTGGGTCGGTTCGGAGAGGGTTAGGGGTCTTTATTCTTGCTATTGCTGCTATTGAAGCTGATTCTTTTTTAACAATCTACTTATGGTCGAATAATGCAGTCCAAGATAATCAGCTAATAATTTCTGGAACACCATACCAAATTTTTAATTCATAGTTAAGTATGGTGTCCCCAGAATCTGTGTCTGCGATTTTTTGCTAGAGAGAATCTTTTTTACTTGACAAAAGCCTTCTAATGGGTGACCCTTTTTCCATTCCTGCCTTTCAAGATTACTCTTGACATTATACGTTTACTTTATTATAAAAAATCCTTTTAGGATGTCCGTGTGAAAAACACAGTTTTGCGTAAAAACTAAGATGTTAAGAATTCATGCTGCTTTCTGGTATTTCATAAATAATTTAGATTATACAGGAGGTGTGTCATGTCAAAAAGAGTATTTGGTGCGAGAACTTTATCAAAGTTTGCAGTATTGTTGTCTGTTCTTGTAATATCCTTAACCTTGTGTCCCTTTCCGATAACCAGACATCATCCAAATATTGCTAATTCTCAGGATAATCTGCAGAGGGAGCATTCCCGATTATTTGCAAATTTGTGTTTTGTCCCGGAGGGACAGATGGAAATAGCCCACCGATTTATCGGTGGGACTATAGGCTAGGATTTTTAGTCCCGTAGGGACGACTGACTGTTTTACGCTTTCAGCCGTTACTGTGGAACTAAGGGGTTGTGGCTATACAACCCAGCAATAAATAGCTGGGCTATGATCAAAATCCCCTCTGGGACAAAGAGTTTACAAAAATTTGGGAATGCTCCCATCTGCAGATACCTCCCCCCCCAGTATTTCTCCTGTCTTAATTCCGATAACAATCTGAAACATTAAGTATTTTCCTGGCATTCGTTTTTTTAAATGGTTATATTTAGTATTATATAGCGTAATTATCAGCAAATGATTTTCACAATGAAGAGGTAACTTGATGCGTATTAAAACTTTAAATGGACATATTGAGATTACTGAGGGTATAGTTGGCGGTAAACCGAGAATAGCAGGTCATCGGATCACGGTACAAAACATTGTGATTTGGCACGAATTCTTAGGCCGCAGTGCCGATGAAATCACTGCGGAATATGACCTCACATTAGCCGATGTATATGCTGCTTTAGCTTACTATCATGACAACCGAGCTGAAATTGACAAATCCATACAAGATAGCGAGGCATTTGTTGACGCACTGCGCCAGAAAATCCCCTCGAAACTAACGAAAAAAATGAATGAGCAAAAGAACTGAATATTGCTTTAGAGGAAATGAATTTGGAATAAAATTTTGATGGGCATGCTCCGCTTGCCCCATCCTACTACTCTGAGTTTTGGCTTGCAGTCGCAATACGATCTAGACGTTGCTACCGATAAACTGGGTGACTGGCTGGAGCAGGAAGTAAAGGAATCTTCTAAAGTAAACTAATACACGTCATTATTAAAGATTTGATCCCCCCCCAAACACTCTTTTACCCACAAGCAATGATTGAGCTGTGGCTAGTCCTTTGCCTAATGCTACAGGATATCCAGCCTCATAAAATCCCTTTTCTAGGGCAGCGATGGCGACGATGATGTCGAAGTCGTTCACATAACCCATGTGACCAATCCTGATAATCTTTCCTTTTAATTCATCCTGGCCACCCGTAAAGGTTACCCCTGTTTCATCG
>JANLHY010000742.1 GCA_024653795.1 Candidatus Brocadiaceae bacterium
ATCAAATATTCTCTTATCCTTCGACATTCATTATTCCTTGTTCGATATTCGATATTGGACTCCATGTAAAAAATATCAAAAACAACTTAGCGCTTATGAGGAAATGTCCCCCGCTGGCGGGGGCGCAGGGGGTGGAAATATCCCCCGTCCCTGGTGGGAGGGGTTAGGGGAGGGGAGGGAACAACCCCCATATCCCCCTTTGTTAAGGGGGACTCCGTGCGGGTTCAGGTTTGTAACCTGAACCCCTCATTTGGAAAAACCTGAAGACTCCTGCCTGTGCGTCGCACGCAGACAGGTGCGACTCGACGCCATTTCTTCAGACCCAAAGTTAAAGTAGAGGTGCACGGCAGTGCGTCTGTACCTTCTAAAAGGTGGGTTCAAGTTGCAAACTTGAACCCGCGAAAGCGAATAAAGAAATGAACGTGAAAAAAGCAGCCGAATGCTTAATTAAATGTTCAGGAATTTCAAATTTGCCCACGAAAAGACGCGAAAATAGCCTCCCCCTGTCCCCCTCCAGAGGGGGATAAAGGGGGAGGCACGGTTAAATTGATCCGTCATTTACTATAAAAGGTATATGAAGGTTTTGCAGTTTTTGAGCGGTTTGCGCCTTTGATAATTGGCTTGCATCCTCATTATTAGCAAGCAACCTTCCACCAAAGGGCATACACATCGAAATAACCAACGGCATAATAGACAACCAAAGCCACTTCTTCATCTCGTCGCATCCTTTCTATAAAATATTAAAAAGAAAACTATTGTCAATGAAAATATTTATATTTTGGGTTGTAGGGAAAAAGGCGAAGGTAATCTAAAAAAATTGTAAAGTAGCACTGAGGTATGTATAATAATTTTGGTAATAGTTCCCCCACCCCTTATATCCCCTCCTGGGAGGGGACAGGGACGGGTTCTTCTACTGAGTTCAAAGGGAGGGGCTGAACTGTTACTAATTTTGTAACTTCTCAATAAGTTGAGGTAAACAACCCCCCTACCCCCTTTATTAAATGTACAGGAATTTCAATCTTTTGTGATTCCCCTCTAAAAAGAGGGGATATAAGGGGTGTGTAAGATTTCCGTAACACACCCCCAGCCCCTCTTTCTAGAGGGGAGCTTAAAAGTTGCTGCCATAGGCAGCCTAATTTAAATGCTGGCAGCTACGGAATGTGTTTTCTTTATCAGATAATTTTAAAAGTATAAAGGGAAAATTAACTTGGCCGTTAGAAAACCGGAAAGTGACTTGTTTGACGCACAAGTGAAAACCACGAAAAAAGCTCCGCTGGCCGACCGGATAAGGCCAATGAATTTAAAAGAGTTTGTGGGACAGGAACACCTCGTTGGATCAAATAAGATTCTCCAAAGGCTTGTGGAAAACAAGGAACTGGTATCTATGATTTTTTGGGGACCTCCGGGCGTAGGGAAGACAACACTGGCCTCTATTATTGCCCAGTCAATTGATGCTTACTTTGTTTCCTTCTCGGCAGTTCTGTCGGGAGTTAAGGATATCAG
>JANLHY010000467.1 GCA_024653795.1 Candidatus Brocadiaceae bacterium
CCATAAGCGCTAAGTTAAAATTACGGATTAATTTAACCGTGTAATGAATAACGAATATCGAACAAGGAATTTCGAATTATGAAGTTTTCTTATCCTCCGACATTCATTATTCCTTGTTCGATATTCGATATTGGACTCCATGTAAAAAATATCAAAAACAACTTAGCGTTTATGGAGGTAGCCCCCCATATACATTACATGAGGCACGGACAAACAAAGTTTGTCCATGCCACCCTATAACTCGCATAAATAAAATGAAAATTCCTATACAATGAACTTAACACCTATGAAAATATTTTTAAAATAGCTACTTCTATTTTCCTGACCTGACTGATTATACCGTATGAATTGCACCTGTCAATAAAATGTCTTGTCCACATTCCAAGGAAAAAATATTTGATTAAATACACAGCCTCGTTTATATTAACAAGAAATGAAGAAATAATCCTTTAGGAGATTTGTTTATGCATACCCAGGATTCGGCTATACCAGACATTCAGACGGATGTTACATCACACCTTGATTCCAACGGTTTGTGTGACTCACTAATTAAAAAGTCCATAGAACTTGGCTGTGAACAGGCTTTCGTTATCCATACCAATACTGTTGCTGTTGCACGGTGGGTTCAACTGAAATGCAAATATGGGTGTGACGAGTATGGGAAAAAACTAACCTGCCCGCCTCATGCGCCATCTTATGAAGAGATGAAAAATATTCTTGGGGAATATAATAAAGCATTACTCCTCCATGGTCACTTGAGTTGGCAGATGCGTTATATTACTGCAGAAATAGAAAAGCACTCATTTTCTCTTGGATTTTACAAAGCCTTCGGCCTTGGCGCAGGACCTTGTAAATTGTGCGAAAATTGCGAGACTGCCTCAGCCTGTGTGCGTACAGCAGAGGCAAGGCCGTCAATGGAGGCGTGCGGTATCGATGTCTATCAGACGGTAAGAAATCATAACTTAAAAATAGAAACGCTTAAGAATAAACTCGATGAGGTTAATATATACGGACTAGTTCTTTTAGAGTAACTTGTATTTGTTGTTTAGTATCTTACTAAAAATATTTTGACCATTTTAGCAAAAAATGTAGCGCCGAACCCTTGTGGTCGGCTAAGGGCGGGGGATAAACCACCCGCGCTACGCATTCCGATTTATTCGGGTTAGGGTTATTTATTTTCCCCCTTTAATTTTTCATACTGGGCAAAAGATTTCCTTGCCTCTTCTTTCATCCCCTTTTTTTCGTAAAGAATTCCAAGTTTGTTATGAATATCCACGGTTTCTGGATTGATTTCAAGCACTTTCAAGTATTCATAAATAGCGTCATCCAATACCCCTTTTTGCTCGTAGATACGGGCTAGCGTAAGATGTATGGTGGCATATTTAGGATTGATCTCGATGGCGTGTTTCAAGATTTTCATTGCATTGTCAGACATATTTTCTTCGTTATAAACAATCCCAAGACAGATGTATGCCTTGAGATTGTTTTTGTTCAAAGATACTGCATTTTCCCATTGTTCAATTGCTTCGTCGAGTTGTTTGTTGTAATAGGAAACGAGACCCATCCCAAAATACGTTTCAGATTTTAAAGGAAGATTCATTTCGTCAATCTTTTTTAACTTCTCTTTTATGTCCACTAATTTTTTTAATGCATCGGCAGTCAGTGCATTATTTTTAGTTTCAGGCAGGATCAGAGAAGGAATTAATGCCTTTTTTCTCTCAAGCAGAAGCACCGTTTCCAATGCATCTTTTTCTCCTTTAATGAATTCTGCAGATTTTTCGAGCGTTTCTTTTAGATCGAGATTTTTGTCTTCCAGAATAGAGACCTTTTGTTCCAGTGCGGTGACTTTTTGTGCATATTCTTCTTTGGATACATTTTCTTCTGATAAAGTTTCTTCTTTAAGGCGCTGTTCTAATTCTGCTACCTGTTTTTCATGTTCTTCTTTGGAAATGTATTTATCTTTGTAAGAGGTTAGTTTTTGCTCGTAGTCATTGATTTTATCGTCATAAAGGGATTTCGGGATATATTCGCCTTTTAATTTTTCTTCATAACTGGCTACGGTGTTTTCATGAATTTTTTTCAACTTGTCCCGTGTGAATTTCAGGGTCTTAATCAGTTCGTCTTTTTCGGTAAGTAGATTATTATAGTAAGGTCTTTCTTTTAAAAGCCAATAACATAAAAGGGCAACAGATGAAACTGCAAAGGCAATTCCGATGATAGTGTAAATTTGCTTATCGGTTTTAATAAATGTTCTTTTTTTGGCGCCAGAATCTGCCCCGGTCGCATTTTCGAGGCGTTTAAACGGGTTTTTGAATTTTATATTGAAATTCATCTGAAAATATTCCTCAACAGACGTTACTGGTTTGAGATTTTTTTAGTATGAGTTTGTCTGCTTCTTCCTGGCTCATTGGTGTAATCTCTACAATCCTTTCAGTGGCATTATTTCCCACCTGTTTTACAAAGACTTTTACTGAAGGCAGCGCTTGTGATTTTCCATATCTGGCGGTAATTCGCGCCGCAGTCTGAATCTTTTCTTCAGTGATTTTCCCACGTAAAAGGGTAAGAGGCCCCGGCATATCAACCAGGGTTAAAAGATAATCCCCTTCTTTTGAAAGCGAATCAAGCCGTGTGTTATCCTCCTCATTTCTGCCGACAATAACCTTTGTTTGCTGGTCGAGCCTGAAATGCCTTCCCGCCTTTAATAAATTGACATCATTGACATTGGCATCACAGGTATTGACTAAATCTCGCATACGATGCGCAAACTCTGGATCGGTAAGTAAACACCCGCCAGCAGAGCATGGATAGTCTTTGATTTGGAACACATCGGCAAGCTGTATCTGGTTTTTTCTGGAGCGTCCCCGAATCTGAAGCAGTTGTTCTCTGTCCACAATCCCCAATTTCTCAGGGATAGTGGGTTCCATGTGTTTGGCGCACAAAGGTCTCAAAACAAGGCCGGTGAGGTTCGCTTCCTTGTCGATAATTTTCATAGCTTCTTTTCGTTGGGACATCGGTCGTTGCCCTAACACTTCGCCGGTGATAATGAAATCGGCGCCAATCTCCCGCATGTATTCTCCAGCGATGCGAAAAATATTAATCCGACAATCGATGCAGGGATTCATATTCTTTCCATATCCAAACTTGGGTTTTTTGACGAGTTCCAGAAATCGTTCCGTCGTGTTGATGACCTTAATTGGTATTCCAAACTTTTCAGAGACCTTTACAGCCTCGAGTTTGCAGCTCCCATGAGACGTGCAACGACAAAAAACAGTCACAAAATTAAGGGCAATTACCTCGATTCCCTGTTGCTGAATAACACGGATAGCCAGTGTACTATCTAAACCACCCGATAATAAAGCCAATGCCTTAGCCAAAATCTAACTCCTTAAATCACGATGTATTTCAGTTTTAATAGTTCAGCTACCTTAGACAGGATATACAGGATTAACAAGATAAAACTACCTTAATTCATCCTGATTATCCTGTTAATCCTGTCAAAAATTAATTTAATTTAAAAATTCTAAACCATTATATACGCATCTTTCAAATAAAAAAACAATTTAAAAGAAGTTTGACTGTTTAATAAGGCAATGTTAGACTAAAGGGGTCGTATTGTATAGTTTAAATTGAGGAGTTTAATCATGTCGATCAATGCTTCTTTATATCATAAAATAGAATCCCTGGAACCAGCCCTGAGAGATGTACTATTAGGTTTGGCTGAGGAAATTGATCGTTCACAACAAGAAGACCTTCGCGAGGTAAAAGTAAGGCCATCAAAGAAGGAAATAGACCGATTCCTGAAGATCACAGAATGGATTAAAAGAGTAGAGGAATGTCCAGAAACCTATCTTTTATTTGTAGCTCACGATTATCATCCCGATACCGAGCAATACCTGAAGGGAAAAGGTATTCGTTACTTCTGGTCGTACGAGCTGGAACAGGACGAAATGTAGCGCCGATCCCTTGTGGTCGGCCAATGGCGGGGATAAACCACCCGCGTTACGGATTCCGACTCGGTCGGGTTAGAAAGTGGGAAGTTGCTTGTTATTTGGCGCTGGGTGTTTGTTGTTTTCATAAGTATTTATTTAAAGGGTTGTTGGTGTTTTATGATAAGACGTCCTGCCGTTGCGGGTAGTTTTTATAGCGGCGATGCGGCCCAGCTAAAGAGTGATATCGAGGGCTTTGTTATCAAGGATTGTAAAAAACAAGCCGCTCTGGGCATTGTTTCTCCGCATGCTGGATATGTGTATTCAGGACGTGTTGCAGGAAATCTTTATTCAAGGATTAAAATACCCAATACGGTAGTGATTTTAGCGCCCAATCATACAGGTTATGGTGTGCCGTATTCCATCTGGCCTGGCGGGTTGTGGCATACGCCATTAGGAGATGTCGAGGTAGATGAAAAGATAGTGGATGAACTGGTACACGTCTGCGATCTTGTTGAGAAAGACCAGGAAGCTCATCTGTACGAGCATGCTGCAGAGGTGCAGATACCTTTTATTCAATACTTTAATCCTGATATTAAAATCGTTGTGATGGTCATTTCTTCCAGAAATATCGTAGACCTCAAAAATATCGGTAAAAGTTTATCACAGGTATTACAGAAATTATGCCCGGATGCACTTGTGGTAGCCTCTTCTGATATGACACAT
>JANLHY010000015.1 GCA_024653795.1 Candidatus Brocadiaceae bacterium
TAAAAGAGCTTGGCAGGTGCGATTTAATTCCAAAATACAAGTCTCCGTATTCGGATAATTAATTGGAAATTTTAGAGAGGTGTAAAAATGGCTGAAATGAAACTTGTAAATGTTGACAAACTTTTAAACATGGATGAAACGGCAAGTCTGTTGGGGCTTAAGAAGAGTACGCTTTATGCGGCTGTAATGCGTAAACAAATTACCCATGTCAAATTGGGGAAGCTAACGAGATTCCGTCCAGAGGATTTACAGGCATATATCAACAAGAACCTTGTCGAGGTGAGAAAGGTTGATTGAATGTTGCTGAAATCGCCATGTAATCGTATGGGAGGCAAGTATTATCTCACAAGCTGGCTTTCTCAATACATCCCAGAGCATACCTGTTACGTTGAACCGTTTTGCGGTGCTGGTCATTTACTCTTTAGCAAGTCACCTTCACCGGTGGAAATCATCAACGACATTGACGGTCATTTGATAGGCTTCTTTGAACTCCTAAAGAATGATACGAAAAGGTCAAAGCTGATAAAAGTACTCGACAATATGCTGTATTCAAGAAGACTCTGGCAAGAGATACGTTCCAGGTGGAAGCAAGGGAATTTACCACAGGGTGAAATTGAGCGCTCAGCACAATGGTTTTACCTTAACAGAACAGGCTTTTCAGGTGACCAGGAGCGGGGCGGGTTTGCTGTGCCGTCCATAACCGGCAGGAATCCAGTCCAGAGCTTCAGGAATATTATCAACGGACTTGATACCGTTGCGGAACGTTTAAGGAATGTTTGTATTGAGAACCTTGACTATCAGGAATGTATCATGCGTTATGATAGTCCAGAAACCTTTTTTTACTGTGACCCACCTTATCTGAATGCAGAACACTATTACGGGGATACTTTCGCATTGGAAGACCATTACAGGCTATCGGAACTACTTCACGGCATAAAAGGTCAAGCGATGATTTCGCATTACCAGAATAGCCTGTATGATGATTTATACAAGGGCTGGCAAAGGTACGAATACCAGTCTTTCAAGGGTAGTTATAAATCTGAAGGTGAATTAAAGCCTAAAACTAAGGAATGCTTATTTACTAATTTTGAGACAGTCAAAACAAGGGGGTTATTCAATGAAAATATACTGGTGTGACTTTCTATTTTGGTTGATGTCATTTGGAGCGGTGCGGGCGGTGTGCTGGATGCTGTGGTTTCAATGAGTATGCCTTTGACTGTAATATGTCCAGGCTATTCCCAGAGTTTTGATATTGCAATGGCGATGCTGGTACACCCTGCGGCAATGGCAAAGATTTTCAGGAGAAGGTCGGCTTGACCTGCCTTTATATGAAGGTCAATATTGTTTGTCACGTCAAGCACGCTATCTATTTTCTTTTCAAGTGCGTTCATTCTGTTTTCAAGCGTATGGAATGAGTCCTTTAGGCTTTGTTGCCCATTGACATGGGACTGCTCAATAACATCAGCAAGGATTTCGGACTGTTCATGGCTAAAACCGACTGATTCAAATTTCCGTATATTTTCTAATTCTTTGGTAATAGGCATGAATATATTATAACAGATATAAACAAAAAAGAAACTGCATACGTTATGCTGGATGCTGTGGACAGGGTTTCAATGGTAATTAACTATGTCCCATAGACGCCAGTTTTGCTTCCAGAGATGCAAGGCGTTCCCTTATCTGAATGGCAGTGTCTATCTTATCATCAAGGGAGTCTATTTTGGAATCAAGCCTTTTGATTTCCGTTGTTAAAACCGTTTTCAGGGAAATGATTTCAGAGGTCATTTCAGCTCTCAGTGAATCAACCCTACTATCCAGACGTCTAATTTCAACCTGGATTGATTTTAACTCAGGAGCGACAATGTCCTGTAATGCCTGTTTGACTTGCTCGTAAACACTCATAAGCGCAACGGAGTTTATTTTAATGTTTCGGATGATGTTTTTCGTGTCTCGTGATGTAAAAGTACAAAGCCAGCAAGCTGATTATTCCTACACCATAGATAACAAATAAATTCAGGTCATTCATTTTGTTTTACCTCTTTTTGTTCTATCTTAAAGGCTATTATAAGGGCTATAGCAGTAAAAATAATACCGATAATTGTAATTGGTAAACTAAATTTATGGGAAACGAATTGACCTAAAATGAGTGTTGCAAATGAGAGCTTACCAATATCATAAATTGTCTTTGCTAGATTTTCGTATTTCTTCATTTGGTTGCTTAATAATACCAATTTCATTAATACACGTCAATATAAAATAGAAATGGTAAGAATAAATAAAAATACACTTGACAAATTTAAAAAGGTACGGTAGTACGTACGTTAATTGATAACGGCGGTGACAGACGCTTTAAGAATATGCCTGAGCAATCAGGCGACAAGAGGCAACAGTTGAAGGTGCTGTCACACTTTCAGCTTGTTGCCTTTTTTCATGCAATGAAAAGCAGAAAGGAGTAAAAATTATTCTACAAACAGACTAAGGAATTTTGTAAGACGTGCGTCTTATTGTTTTTTAACGGACTTGGATTAATTATCTTTTTATTTTAAAGGAGGCGTTGAAATGAGTGCTGAAGATGTGAAAGAGGTATCAATTTTGGACATCACAGACCAGCTTAATTTTGCAAAAGACAAGCTGAATATATTACGTATAATATCGTGGGATACATGGGATAATCATTCGCTTGACGAACATTGGAACGGATTTGGCTTGATATTAGGTGAGGTTTGCGATTCGTTAGAAGAAATCTATGAGGATTTGAACGCTTATATAGGATGCGACAAAACAAAGGACGGTGAATAATGGCGGTAAGGTTTAGAAAGTATTTCTCACGATGCAAGGGTAAGAGAGCAGAAGGCGATAAATACGGCAGGGTCATTGAAGGGGGCGTTGAATGCGAAGGCAAGCGGGGTAAACACTGTCCACAGGGCTTGCCTATGCTTTGCGGGGCGTGGTCAATAGAATTCAGGGATCCAAACGGACGTTGGGTATCAAAGGTATATCCAGAAATCAGGAACAGGACGGAAGCGGTGCATTTCCTGTCAATTATCAGGACGGATATACTACGAAAAAAGTTTAGCCTGCCATGCGAAAGGGCGATTCCCACACTGAAAGAGTATACAAAGCGTTACCTGGAACTATGCAAGAATGATAAGGAAAATACCTTTATTGCAAAACAAAGAGCGGTAAACATTCTGGCAGCCCTTTTGGGGGATTACAAACTCGACAAACTTAATGACGTGGTAGTTGAAAAATATATCATCAAAAGGCAGGATGAAGGGATAAAGCCAGGTAGTATCAATGAGGATGTTTCAAAGTTAAAACACATTCTAAGCACGGCATGTAAGGAGGGCATTCTCAATTCAATTCCTTGTAATAATATTAAGAAATTGAAGGTCTTACAAACAAGAGACAGGGTGCTTTCTTCTGAGGAAATTACCGTCATTTTAAAAGGTGATAGCCTGAAAGCGAAAGACCGTTTGATGATCCTTGTCTCTTTCTTTACTGGCATGAGATTGAATGAGGTTGTATCTCTTAAATGGAGCGATGTTGATTTTACCAGGAGTCTTATATCATTCATAGCAAGCAAGACTGGCAAACTTGTCACCGTTCCGTTATCTTCATACCTGGCAAGCGAACTACAGGCGCATAAAGCAAACTCAACAGGTAATGGAATATTTGAGAACAAAACTATCACCAGGCGTATTTCTAACACTTACAGTGCATATTTTATAAAAGTATTTAAGAAAATCAATTTCTGTGGTTTCTCGTTTCATGGTTTACGGCATACTTTCCTAAGCTTACATGGAGACATGGGGACTGGTGCTTTCATTACAAAGGAGCTAGCTGGACATTCTACACTTGATATGACCTTACGTTATACTCATGTTAATTTGGACCACAAGCGAAAGGCTATTGAAGCATATACAGGACACGTCTTGAACAATACAAACAAGGTGATGTCCCTGAAGGCTCAAAAAGGATAGGTACGACTCAGGTACGACACGAGGTATTTTATATTTTCCCCATGTTATCCCCTCATAGGCACTTACGTAAAATCAGTAATATATATGTTGAAAATATGACAGTATTTCTATATAAAATGCAACAACTTATATTGAATTACGATAAGGTTTTTTTAAAAACTTATTTTACAGATGATTTGCCTTGAATTGGTTCATATTATCTCTGCTTTGTGCCTTTTTTTCAGCATCAGCCGATGCGCTCTCCAAGAAATCACTTGCTAAGAGTAACGAATACCTCGTTGCTTGGGTGCATGTAGGATTTGCCGCGCCTTTCCTGCTGTTACTTCTTCCCTTTATAGAAATTCCCAGAGTAGACATAAATTTCTTTATTGTTGTAATCATTTTACTGCCGCTCGAAATTACTGCCCTTATCCTATATACAAAGGCTATCAAATTATCTCCTTTATCCATAACATTACCTTTTTTGGCATTGAGTCCGGTCTTTATGATCTTTACATCAAACCTCATTCTTGGAGAAAGGCTGGATAAATTCGGGATCATCGGTATATTGCTTACTGCGGTTGGGGCATACTTGCTTAATATAAATACCGCAAGGCAGGGCTTATTAGAGCCGTTTAAAGCAATACGCAGGGAGCGCGGCTCCCTGTATATGATCATCGTTGCCTTCATATACAGTATTACATCTAACCTGGGGAAGATGGCAATATTGCACTCAAGCCCGTTATTCTTTGCCGCAGTTTATTTTCCAGTGCTCTCTGCAATCCTTTTCCCTGTTTTGATGTGGAAGAATCATGGTGAAGTTAAACAATTATTTTCTCAATTTACACTATTTAGCCTGATTGGGCTGGTTGTCGCCTTTGCGGTAATTACCCACCTTTTAGCAATAAGTATTATTGAAGTGCCCTATGTCATTTCAGTGAAGCGCACGAGTCTCCTTTTTGGCATTATGTATGGCGCCCTCTGGTTCAAAGAAACGAATATTAAGGAACGATTAATCGGCGGTATTATTATGATTATTGGGATAAGTATCATTACATTATTTTAAAAAATGAATAAAATTATTGAATGTGTCCCAAATTTCAGCGAGGGCAGAGATGCCGGAAAAATAGCGAAGATTGTCGGTGAAATTGAGAAGGTCAAAGACGTTAAATTGCTGAACGTAGAATCAGACGCAGACTATAACCGCACCGTTGTCACCTTTGCGGGCAAGCCAGAGGCAGTCAAGGATGCG
>JANLHY010000030.1 GCA_024653795.1 Candidatus Brocadiaceae bacterium
GGAGAAAGGGTTATTCACTAAACAATTCTAAAGCTCTGTACTCAGCCATGTGCTGCGCCTTAAACCATGTTAGTGTTTCAACACGCATTTTAAACAAAGTAATGTCTAAATTTTATTGACTTCACAAAACAAATATAGTATTTTCTACTCATAAATATTTGTTATTGATAATATCTTACAAGTCTTTATAATTTCCTTGCATTTTAATGCCCCCATCGTCTAGTGGCCCAGGATGTCAGGTTCTCAGCCTGAAGACAGGGGTTCAAATCCCCTTGGGGGTACATATGATTAATAGCGGCAATAGATGCAATGGAAACAATCCACCCAATAAAAAGAATATCTTCTCGTATTTCTGCTGTTTTTCCCATTTTTAAGAAAAGTCTTTCCAAGTGAAGAAGAAACGTTAAAATACATTTCAACTTTATATAGTCCTAATCAGGAAAAAAATGGATAGAAAGGGAGGATAATTATGGGTAATGTTTATACTTGTCAGACGTGTGGTCTGGTCGCAACAGATAAAGGCCACCTGTGTAACCCGGTAACAGCAAGGAAGGTTGTTGCCTGCAGATTTTGTGGTACGGTAACGGGTGATCCCAGGCATGTGTGTGCCCCCAAGGTTGTCAATTTGAAATACGTTTGTGATTCCTGCGGTCGTCTTGCGCCAAAACGTGAACTGCTCTGCCGTCCTTCGCCTCTTGCAAAACCAAAAAAAGCAGTTAAAAAGTCAGTTTCAAAAAAGGTAGTGAAATCTAAAAAGAGGAAATAAAAACACGCCCAATAATGATGGCTTTATAATTCAGCTACAAACCAAATAAACTACTCTTCACCTTTAGTAACAAACAAAAGGCTGATATAGGCGCTTTTTTGTTGGAGGTTAGTGTATTGTTATTTTAAAGGGAGGGTTGTTCAACAGTAGGTGTATTAAAGTGGTCGGGGCGAGAGGATTTGAACCTCCGACCTCCTGCTCCCAAGGCAGGCGCGCTAGCCAAACTGCGCTACGCCCCGTTTATTAGAAAATTTAAGATACTTATTGTACGCTACAACTCTTTAAATACAAGCAAAATAATATTAATTTAAGTAGTTATAATGTTTAAAGTTAGTATATATTTTAAAAATAATTTAAACATTTGGAACAATATTGTATATAATTCTGTTTTTTAAGTCGAAATTGTAATGTTATATTTTTAACTTTTTTAGGAGTCCATTGTGGTGAGCGTCCAGCAGAAGGAAAAACCAAGGCGTAAAATTCTTAAAAAATATAATGAAAAAAATCTTTCCTTAAAGAATGTTTATGCTGATAAAGCAGAAAGGAGCTGCCTTATGTGTGGGAAAAGGTTTATAAGCCGGGGTCCGCACAACAGGAGGTGTCCAAAATGCAATCAAAAGATAGACCAGGCCGCAGAAAATACTTTTTACATGCCGACTGTATATACAAACGATGGTGGCGTTACGGGAGAATTTATACCTATTGTTGAATAGATAGCGGTAAATCTACTAATCAAAAGGGTTGTGTAGCAATTGCGGCACAACCCTTTTTTATTTATCGTCTTTTTGTTAAAAAATCATTTCAACCTGTTTGCAATTATTTTAAAAATATCCTTGACTATTTATTAAATTATTTTATCATATTGAGACTGAGTCTAATTACTGCTTGGAAAGCCCTTGATAAAAGAATCCAAAATCAGAGACACAGAAGCAAGTTCGTGGTTTAATTATAAAAAAATTATGTTGGAATTGTAACAGTTCATCTTGCCGCAGAGATTTTTAGAGAGAATAGACAGAGAAATAATACGGGTTTTTCCCCTCCCCCTTTATCCCCTCCGAGAGGGGCAGGGGGAGGAATCCGCATTTCTCTGTGTTCTCTGCGCCCTTTGCGGTGAACTATTAATTAAATTTGTATCTAACTAATTCTAATGGGGGGGGGAAAATTATGCGTTAATGAGTAATTTATATAATTTTCTAAATGTATTGAGAATGAGTCTTTGTCAATCTTATTGAGGAGGTCTAATTATGCGTTATTTGAGT
>JANLHY010000038.1 GCA_024653795.1 Candidatus Brocadiaceae bacterium
ACACTGTAAGTATTAAAAACACCCCCGGAAATCGCACAGGCGCCCATTGCAATAACCCACTTTGGCTCCGGCATCTGATCATAAATCCTTCTCGCCACAGATGCCATCTTGTAAGTAAGCGTACCGGCGACAATCATCAGGTCTGACTGCCTCGGTGAGAATCTAAAGACTTCTGCGCCAAATCGCGCAAGGTCATACCGGGGAGCAACCGCGGCCATCATCTCTATAGCACAGCAAGCCAGCCCGAATGGCATAGGCCAGAGAGACGATTTACGAGACCAGTTTATCATAGTATTTAAAGTGGTGGTCAGGATGTTATCGCCAAGATGACTTTCTAATCCCATTCCAACCCCCCTCTTTTCCATATATAGAGATAACAAACGAGCAGGATACCTATGAAAACCAACATTTCAATAAATCCAAATAATTTTAGTGATTTAAATGCTACCGCCCACGGATAGAGAAACACGACTTCAATATCAAAGATAACAAAAAGCATTGCGATAAGATAAAACTTTACAGAAAAACGCTCCCTGGCCGAACCTATAGGATCAATACCGCACTCATAAGGCATGAGCTTTTCTGTCGTGGATTTCCGTCTGCCCAAAACCGCCGAAAGCCCTATATTGGTAACGGCAAAGCCCGCTGCTATAACAAGCAAAATCAGTATTGGTAAATAGTGTATCATACGTGCTCCGATGTCAAAAACTAAAACGTAATTATTGTATAATTATTTATCGAAAAGTCAAATAAGTTTTCATTTATACATTAAATTATTTTTAAACACACTCTCTCAAGTGTTAAAAATCATCGTAAACGGCGGAATTCTACAACTAACCTTTTCTTTTAAAATAGCGCTTATCAAGCCCGCGGGTGGAACTGTTGATGGACGGCTTTCAGGCGCTGTTTGCTGATGTGGGTGTAGATTTGGGTAATCGAGAACCGTTTAGCCGATATTGTGGAATAAGATGATTGGAAAGCCGTATTCGGGATAACTGAACGAACGGTTTGAGATGTGAAATTGGAAATAAAGTATTTTTAGGTTGTTGTCTACCTGTGCCGTAAGCACGACAGACAAGAGATACTGTCAAACGAACGGGACAGAAACAGATACGTACTCATGAAAATTGGGATAGATAAAACCTAAACCACTACGTAAGTTTACCACTCTACCGAACTCCCTCATTTAAGAATTTCATGGTTAACGACAGAGTTGAGCTGCCGAAAACAGCCGCACCACAAAACTCTGATTTTTACCAAAAACTGTTGCCGCGGCTGTTTTCGGTCAACTCCAATGAATTGTTAGGCTTTTAATGGTCGCTGTCCCTATTTTCTATTTTCACTATTTTCAATAATACTGGGGTTCGACGATCACTCCAAGCGGAACTTCTCGTTCCACAGCGTTTTCACCCGATCCAAATCCTCGCGGGCCAATCTTCCGATGCGGACCCTGAGGAGAGGCTTTTCCACCGTGACCAGACGCGACAGCCTAATTGTGGATGGTTTCTCCAGACCGGCTTCCTGCCAGTGGGTCACCGGCAAGTCGAGGAAACCGCGATGGGGGACAGAGGTGATACGGCAGACTAAGCAATCGGGACCAAGATCCATCAACACCAGAACAGGTCTAGCCTTGGCCCCCTGCCCGGACGTGAAGGGGAAAACACAGACATACACGTCGCCGAGATCAACGGTACTTGTCATAGACTGCGTCTTCCTCTGAGTCATCACTCAGAAACTGCTCATAAGCCGCCTTGCGCCATGCGGTGTCCTCGGGATCCATGTCGACGAAAACCACAATCGTCACCTTTCCCTTTGACGGCAAGGCTGCGGCAATCTCTGGAGGTATACTCAGAGTGTGACTGCCAGTGAGTTCGGTTTCAAATTCTATGGTTTTGGTCATGACTTCAACGTACTCTGCGATGATATCCTTGTCAATACGACGACTCTTTCGTCGCACCTTAGATTATATTGCCTATATACAGCTTTATATTACTGTAATAAAAAATGTGATGTCCAAATTATCCCATAAATAAAATATCTTAGTCAAGGAAATCTTAATATTGGATCCGAAAATACTGAAAGTAATAATAGAGTATAATAAAAAA